>NZ_FCNU01000013.1 GCF_001545115.1 Candidatus Protochlamydia phocaeensis | reverse complement strand
TTGGCCATAAATCAAATAGCTCATCGGCTACAAAATCCATGCTCCAACACTCATTTTTGCAGCTTGCCAAGTTCGGCAATAGACGAGTCTTAAGACTGACCCTTCTTTTGGGAATCTTATTCCTCATTTTTGTATAATCTATAAACCCGCTTATGATTGATCTTCCATCCCTCTCTTTGCAATAGCGTATGAATACGCCTGTAGCCATATCTCACTCGTATTGAAGCAATTTCTTTAATTTTTAGCGTCAAAACAGCCTGGTCTCGCGCAACTGATTTATAGTAAAAGGAAGACCGATGAATCTTTAAAACCTTGCAAGCCTTCCTTTCGCTTAGTTTATAGTTATAGCAAATTTGCCTGACTAAAACTCGCTGACGAGCAGGCTTTAAAGCTTTTTTGAAAGAACATCCTGTAAAATCTGGCGATCTAAAGTCAGATCCGCCACCAGCCTTTTCAGACGGCTGTTTTCTTCTTCAAGCTGTTTAAGCCGTCTTACTTCTGATGGCATCAATCCACCAAATTTGCTTTTCCATTTATAAAATGTGGCTTCCGCTATTCCCATCTTGCGACAGATCTCAGAAACGGCTGTTCCCATTTCTGCTTGTTTCAAGGCAAATGCAATTTGCTCATCTGTAAACTTACTTTTTTTTCATATCAATCTCCCATTTTAAATGTCTTTATTCATAAAATTTTTCTCATTTAAAATGGTCCAGATTTTCGGGAACAGACCAACCGTTGCACACTTGCACTTGCATAGCTGAAAGCTTTCATTAAAACTCAGAGAAATTTATCCGAGTTAGAGCACTTGAAATATTTCAATTTCTTTTCATAAACCAAATAATTACCTTACTGAACTTCTTCCCATTAGCTGTTATTGTTAATTTTCATATCCTGAGGAGTATTATCAAATTGAAAATTGCTGAGTTGATCATGCAAACTTATGAATTCGACTTTTTTTTTAACCAAACGTGATTACGACCAAAATGTTGAAATTGATACAATCGAGAATAATCATAGCCATGAGGATTGTTTGGATTAAAAGGTGCGCCTTTTTCGATTAAGAGGTTAGCATTTTCAAACTGTCCATAGTTAATGGCCATTTGTAAAGGACTCAATCCACTATGATCGCGATATAAAACATCAGCACCTCTTTCAATTAATAAGCGGGCTGCTTCAGAATATCCTTCTTTTAATGCCATCTGTAGCGGACGATGGCCATTCCGTGAATTATCATTTACATCTGCACCAGCAATAATTGCTGCCTGCACTTGATCAAGTAATTTTTTTCCACTTAATTCAGCAATTATATTCCCAATAGAAATCATATTCATTTCTACAAGATATGAGTTAATTTCTCGAATTGCTTCTTGTATGTCTTTTGGAAGTCCAAGATCTTCACTCTTCTCTCCAAGACCCTGAAGATGGGCGATCCATAGCTTTTGAATGCGCTTAAATTCATCTTCACTGAAGACGATAAGTTCAAATATTGTTCCTCGATTCTGAAATGTGTGTGTTATGGCTGTTTTAAGATTATCTTGCTGAATTAAAGTTGAATTTCTGGTTAATAACACAAGATCGTGATAGTCTTTCATACGACTATTGATAGCACCCTTTGAAAGTACCGTTTCTAGCTTTTCAGCAAAAATAGTTTCTGGTGGATATGCAAGTAATGAAATTTCTTTTTCAAAAATTGGTTTCCCTTTATATTCAAAAAAATGGTAGTTCCCAACAAGTAATGCTAAAAAGAGCTTGAAATAAGAACAAATACCAGCTTTCCTAGATAGAAAATTTATCAAGGAAATGAAAATGAATCTAAATTGTCCAAGCTGTAACTCTGAATGTA
>NZ_FCNU01000012.1 GCF_001545115.1 Candidatus Protochlamydia phocaeensis | reverse complement strand
TAATTAGTGTTCTATTAGTTGCCACTCCTCATCCGATAAATCGCTAGAATATTTCTTTCTCATTCAAAATCCTCTCATGAATCCTCATAAAGGATAATTGAAAATAAGGTTTTTTAACAGGCTCTAAGGGAGTGTATTAAACCGCTAATGACTAGATTCGAGTTCTTTTTCCTAGAAAGCGATAGAAAATAGCTGGAAGATCGCTCAATATTGTCCGTTATTTCCTATGTCCCTTAGGGAGAAAATAATCTCCCCTATCAATTATGATGGGTTTTAATACATCCTCTTAGAGGAATGAGAAAGTCGGAGGATGGGCTTGCGATCTTAAGATATTTAAACGCAAATATTGATAAGAGCAATTTAAAAGAATTAAATGCAAAAAATAAAAGCTGACAGTTGCGGTTTTCTGAGAAAAGGATAGGGGAATGGTTTGAAAGTTAAAAGGGGGATAATAAGGTTTGAACACCCAAAAAAATAAAAAAGAGGATGATCTTAAAACAAAGTGAATTTGAGGGCGTTCAGGAGAGGGAGGGCAAAAGCGCTTGGATATAGGGGAAATAAGGCTTTTAGAAGGGAAAGAAGGGGAAGGCTGGGCTGGCGGATTAGGCACATGAAAAGATTGTAAGAAGCTAAAAAAGAGGGAAAAAGAAAGGAGGCCAGCTAATATTAATGAAGCAATTCTAGAATCCATACTTTCCTAAAATGCATTGCCGTCTAATAAGTTGTCCTAATAACCTAGCTTCAAAAGGATTTTCTCATAGGAAAAAAATCTAATTCATTAGCGGTTTTAGGATAGTTTCTCTAAAAAACACTTCTTCCGGCTAAAGCGCGCGCAAGCGTTCCGCCATCTACATAATCAAGCGAACTTCCCATGGGCAAGCCGAAAGCCAACCGCGAAATATGAACAGGATAGGCTGCTAGCTCCTGCTTGAGAAATAAGGAAGTGGCATCTCCTTCTAGAGTAGAATCCAATGCCATGACAATTTCCTTAACATTTAAAGAAATAATACGCTCTTTTAATTTTTTTAAAGATAGCCTATCAGGCCCTCGTCCCTCTAAGGGAGAAAGCAGTCCGCCCAGGACATGATATAAACCTTGATATTCGCCCGTTTCCTCAATTGCAAACACATCTCGTGAAGAAGCAATGACGCAAAGGATCTGCGCATCCCTTCTAGAAGAGTCGCAAAAGACACAGGCTTCTTCCCCCTTTAAGCATCCGCAAATTGAACAATGTTGAAGCTTGTCCTTGGTTGCTTGGATAATATGTCCTAGCTCGCTTAATTGTTCAGTCGGCCATGTTAAAAGATGGAAAGCAAAGCGCTCTGCGCTTTTGTTTCCTACACCGGGCAATTTTTTTAAAACGTGGATAAGCTTTAAAAGGTGGTCTGGATAATGCATATAATCTCTTATTTTAGAGCGTGATTTTAACAGAGAAGTTAGAGGATTGTAAAGAGAATTGTATTAATAAATCTATGGTTTAATAATTTGTTTATTAAGTTTAATGATTTTTTTGTTGATGATTGTTCTATTAAATAATGGATTGGTATAATTAAAATAAATGGATTATTAAAGGAGGTAATAATTATGCCTATTTCTTCTTATAATTCAAATATTCCGCCTGTGTCTACTCCTGATGCGGCACCTCTTACGGGTCCGGAGTCTTCAGTGGAAAAAGCCTCTACTTTATCAGATCAAATAGGTAAGACGGCAAATGGGCGTAGAGTGCAAACCAATTTCAAAAGCGAAACAAAGGAGAGGATAAGGGCGTTCTTTTCGACTATTAAGGAGCAAATCAGCACCTTTTTTGCTAAGGTGGGTCATGCATTGACATTTCCTTTTTCTTCTGCCTCAGAAAATTTAGGGAGCATAAAAGAGGTGCTGAGAAAAATTTTTCCTGCTCTATTTCCTCTTCGAAAAGAGACCTTCGAAAGTGAATTGGGAAAAGAAGCAATTCACAACAGTTTGATAGGTAAAGGAATAAATAATAGCCAAGAAAGGCTGACTAATGGCCAGGAAACTGTTAGCGTCAATGCCCAATTCTATAAGGATTTGAATCGGATGAATATTTATTGGGAAGGAAAGCTCTTAATGACCACGCAAGAAAGAACGGATCCGGACAAGCAATTTGAAGCCTGCAAGAAAATGCAAGATGAATTGGGGGAACAAGGCCTTAAGAATTTAACAGCTTTAATGAACCAGGCCAGCTTGGCAGATGAATTAATAACGCTTATGTCAAAATATGCGGACGATGAAAAAATTGTTGCAGGACTTGGCTTTGAAGGACATGCCTTGGAATATCGGGTTGAAATAACAAAGGATAATCAAGTCAAGCTAAGCATCGTTGTTGATTATGCCTTAGCTGAGAGTGCTAAGGTGAGCGCGTTAAACGATGGAGAAGGGATCAAAACAACTGACCCTGAATATATTGTTTATAAGCGGGAAGTGATGATTTCAAAAGAAGACCTTAATATAAACTGGGCAGACAAAACTGACCAAGGAGATCCTATTACGCCGCAAATAAGTGTCTTTGACCACATTTCAAAGCCCTCTTATTCCTATGAAGAAGCCAAAAAAGCCGTTTCTTAAGATGAGGAAGAAGAGGCAAGCTGCCTTAAACATAAAAGTGTAATGTCATCTGAATAAGGGGCTCCAGCGGTGAAGCGGGACAAATCTTCTAAAATGTGAGAAATAAGCGTGGATAAGGTTTCCTTTTTCCATTCGTGAAGGGATTTGATAAATCTTTCCTCTCCATATAATTCATGATGCGTATTCATTGCCTCTGTAATTCCGTCTGTGTAAAGAATGAGGCAATCTCCTTTGTCCAAAGTCATTTGATGCTGAATATAAGAAGTATTTTCGGAAATGCCTAAAGGGATGCCCTCATAACGGGCAATTTCCTGTATTGATCCATCGGCTTTTAAAAGAAAGGGTGGATTATGTCCTGCATTTGAACAATGGACATGTCCTGTTTTAATATTCAAAATCCCATAAAAAGTTGTCACGAACATGCAAGTGTCATTATCTAAGCATAAAATGCGATTGGCTTCTTTTAAACAATCCTCGGTAGAGGCTCCCTTTAAAGCTGCTGTCCGTATAATGGCCCGGCTCATAGCCATAAAAAGGGCCGCTGGAATCCCCTTTCCCGATACATCGGCAATCAAGAACCCTAACCGTTCGGAATCCAGAGGAAAAAAGTCAAAAAAATCCCCTCCTACATGCTTGGCTGGTATCATTGTTCCTAAGATTTCGAAGCTATCATGGCCGGGAAAAGGTTTAAAGTTGTGAGGAATAATGGATTGTTGAATGTTATAAGCAATAGCCAGTTCTTTCTCCAAATCGGAGAGCATGGCTTGGGCCTCCATTGCTTTCTTCAAAGTTAAGCATTGCTCAAGAGCGTTAAAAATGGTGATTTCTAAATCTTTAAAATCAATAGGTTTAGTAATGAAATCACATGCTCCTCGATTCATGGCTTTGCGAATATTAGACATATCCCCATAGGCCGAAATAATGATGGCTTTAAAAATGCGCTTAAGTTCAGGAAGATGGGAGAGTAAGGCTAAGCCATCCATTTCAGGCATGTTAATATCCGTTAGAATGACATTGATATCCTTGTCTTGATGTAATGTTCGAAGAGCCTCTGCTCCATTTGAAGCAAATACAAATTCTATTTCTTTGGATTTTAGCTGCTTAGCGAATTTTTGTTTAATTAGCAGCTCAATATCTGGCTCGTCATCAACAACAAGAATTTTAGCCATTTCTGTAATCCGTTCAATTTGATTCATGTCTTTCGATAAAATTTAAAATCATTTTTTTTAAATAAGCAAAATTTAAAGGTTTACTAAGAATTTCCTCTGCGCCAAATTCCTTGGCTAATTTGCCGCTTTCTGGATTTTCGTTAGCAATGGCCATATAAATGGGAAGGTGAGGATATTGTTGCTTAATTATTTTCAGAAGTTCGAAACCATTTATTCCGAGCATACTAATATCCGCTAAAATGAAAACAAGGCGAGGATTTAAATTTTTACTTAAATATGATAAAGCCTCTTCCGATGAATGAGCATAATATAAGCTTAGCTGATTCGCTTTAATTTCATTTTTAAACTGTTGATTAAAAAGCAGATGGCTATCTTCTTCGCTATCTACAATTAAGATTTTCAAACAGTTTTTATTCACAGTTACGGACTTGGGTAAAGCATGGCTTTATATACATATTTCTAGTGTATTCTTGGTATAACGTGGATATTTTATAATTTCAATGCTGTTTCTTTCCTGTCGGAAGACTAATGATGAATTCTGCAAATTGTCCGGGCTCTGTTTCGGCAATAAGCGTTCCATTATGTCCTTGTACAATAATGTTATAGCTTAAAGATAGTCCCAGTCCTGTTCCTTCTCCTGTTGGTTTAGTCGTAAAGAATGGAGTAAAAAGTTTGGGAAAGACTTCATAAGGAATGCCTGTTCCATTATCCCATATTTTAATGATCACTAAATCTTGATGATTTTCCGTTGAGACTCGGACAATGGGGGTATAGGGATCTTTAATGGATTTGCTTTTTTGATAAACAGAATAATAAGCATTATTGAGGAGATTGAGAAATACGCGACTCATTTCTTGAGGCACGACGGCAATAGGCGGCAAGGTTGGATCATAGTATTTCTCAATTTTAACGTTAAAGATTGTATTTTGCGCCCGCATGCCATGATAAGATAAAGTAACGTATTCATCTAATAGGGAATTGAGGTTAATTAAGACTTTTTCACCAGGTGTTCCCCTGGAGTGCTGAAGCATATTATAGACGATGCTATCCGCTCTTTTTCCATGTTCTAAAATTTTTCTAATATTAAGTTTTAAAGTTTGGAATAACTCGTCTAATTCCTTAAACTCTTCTTTTGTTATAAGAGAGGACAAGCTGTCTAGATGCTTTCCTATGTCCTGCTGAATATCCAAAGACAGCTCGGCAAAATTATTGATAAAATTTAAAGGGTTTTTAATTTCGTGGGCAATTCCTGCTGTCAACGCACCTAAAGAAGCTAATTTCTCTTGTGTGATCAGTCTGTTTTGCGTTTGCCGCAATTCTTCTATGGTTCTTTCTAGTTGAATATTTTGCAATTCAACTTCTTCTGTGCGCATGGCGACCAGTGTATCAAGATTTTTAACCATATTATCAAGCTGGGACGCCATATCATTAAAAGAAGCCGCTAAACGGCCTATTTCATTGTTTGTAGAGATATCTATACGTTGCGATAAGTCTCCTGCTGCCATTAAACGCGTTTTTTTTGTTAAAACTAAAAGCGGGTGGGTAATATTTCTGGCTACATTAGAGGCCATTAAGATAACGATGATAGCAGTTGTAATGGCCAGAATCCAAGAAGAGTACTTAAGTTGGTTAATGGGGGCCAAAAGCTCATTCATATCCATTTTGGTGATAATTCCCCAATGGAGAGACGGCTCAAAATGCCTTCCCACCATTAAAGTCGCTTTGTTTCTATAATCAACAACTTGAGCGACTAATCTTTTTCCTTCGAGCACGCGTTGAATAAACTGGCCGAAAGAGCTATTGGACTCTACTTCATGAATGGCGCTCATATCCCTTAAATGGCGCAGTGGAGTGATCGTTAAAATTTCAGAGCCGTCTTGATCGACTAAAAGTGTTTCTCCTGTCTCTCCTAAGCCATTATAATCTTCTACAAGGTTATAAATGGCCGTATTATCTATTTGGGCTAATAGAACTCCCATAATATTATTTTGCTCGATAAGCGGAGTGGCAATATAGGAAGAGGGTGAAGCGGGTAGAGGCGAATAAATAAGCGGGGAAATTTCGCTTTCCAATAGGTCTCGGGCATTTAAAAAGATTGTGCTTAATTCTTTAATGGGATAACGCGGATCCGATAAATTGGAACCCACTCTTATTAGAGAAGGAAAGGCCGAGAAAACAATTTCTCCCTCTTTGGTTACTAAAAAAAGATTGCGATATCCAAGCGTTTCCGCCTCAAAGGTGAAAATGGGGCGATACAGTTTTTCTTCCGCTCTATATTCAGAAGAATCTTGCCCATATTTAGCTAAAGCTGTTGCAAAATCTTTAATCGCCTTTGGAATAATTGTTCCCCTAGCCAGAGAAGCGGTACTGCGCTCTTTTTCATGAAAATAGTTCTCAATTAATTGAGCTTGGCGCAGGCTTAGAGCCTGTAAATGATTAGTCGCCTGCTTTAATATAATTTTTTTGGAGACTTCATAAGAAATGAATGTCGTCCATCCTAAAGGAAGAAAAGCAATAAGGAAAAACCATAGAATCAATTGAGTGTGGAGGCTTTGATTGTATAGAAAAGATTTCGATCGAAGCATAAGGATTTAACTGCAAGCTAGGGATTCTTGTTGTATAGTTTTTCTGTTAACTCCTTCCATTCTTCTTGGGAATGATAGATTTGAAAAGGAGTTGGGCGAATTGGCGATTTGGAAGTCCAAATAATGTCGAATTGCTTATCTGGCCCGACTTTGCCAATGCGAATATGCCTCCAGGCATGAAGCCCTCTGACATCCATGAAAACAGGCCCCTCTGGGGCATCTATCAGCATGCTATCAAAAATATATCTCAAAGAGCGAATATCCGTTGTTTGAGCCTCTCTAACAGCTTGTGCCCATAAATTAATGCCAAGATAGCTTGCTTCCGACGTGCTATCTACATGTTTGGATTGAGAAAATTTTAAAAAATTAGGAACAAATTGATGATTAAGTGGATTGTCAATAGATTCAAAGTAATTCCATGTCGCATAATTTCCAACTACATCAGCGCTATCTATATTTTCTAAAAGCACTTCAGTTAAGGTAAACGAGAAGGTAGGTGTTTTTTCGGCTGTAATGCCCGCTTCTTTTAATTTTTTGAAAAAGAGGGCATTTTCATTGCCTATTAAAGAACATAATATCACATCCGGCTTGGCTTTCAGAATGGCTTGAACAATGGAGTCCAGCTTGTCTTCATGAAGCGGGGCAAATATTTCGCCAACGATTTTTCCCGAAGATAAAGCGATTTGATCTTTAGCCAATACATGAATGATGTGAGAATTCATCATATCTGATCCCACTAAGAAAAAATGCTGCCCGATATGCTGCATGCAATAAGCGATTGTTGGAGCGACTTGCTGATTGAGCGATATGCCAATCCAGATAAGATGTGGAGAGCTGATAATGCCATCGTATTGAAAGGGGTTGATTAATAAATGCTGGTGTTTTTCTATCAATTCTTTAATTGCATAGTAGCCCCGATGCGTCCATCCTCCGAAGATGGCCGCTACTTTTTCCTCTAGAATTAAGGACTCGATGCCTTTTTCCGTTGATTCCCATTCAGATTGGGCATCGCGAATCACAGGTAAAATTTTTCTTCCAAGGATGCCTCCTTTCTGATTAATTTCATCGATTGCCATTAAAGCTGCCTGCAAAGCGGGAGTCTCTTTGTTTGATCGAAATCCACTGGTTGAATAAAGAAGACCGACTTTAAAGGGGGGAAGAGGAGAGGAGAAAAAATGGAAATCAAATAAAAAAATACTAATTTGAAGGAGAATCAATAAAATAAATAGGATTGCAAGGAGCAGTTTCATATGTGAATAATAATTTGGTATGTAGATATTATCATGTATATATTATAAAGAATCGTTTCTCCCAAATATAAATGGCTTAAAGCCCAAACAATTCGATGACCTTTTCTTAGAGAATAGAAATGAATAGGTTGTTCGTTAAATAACTTATAAGCTTGCATTTGAGGTTATTCTCTCCCTAGAAGGCGCTCTTGCTTCCTAGAGAAAAGAACGCGAATTAAGCCATTAGCAATCCATTCTCTTCAATTTACCATACACAACTTAAACTTTAATTTTGAGTAAGGACAAGACCTAGCGTAGGGCTGCCTTTCGTTTAGTCCGCTTATCCAAATTGAGATAACTTATTTTGAATGATTTAAAATAATTAAATAAATTTTACCGGCCCGCGAGACTTCTTATTTATTTAGACGTTTGCTATACTAAACGCCTCTTTAGAGAATGGACTGTAAGGAAATAGACATGACAAGTCGTTTAATAGCGCGCATAACGGGTTTAGGCTCTTATCTTCCCGAACGTATTTTGGCGAATAAAGATTTAGAAAAAATGGTAGATACAAACGATGAGTGGATTGTATCTCGAACCGGAATGCGCGAGCGGCGATTAGCTGCGCCCGATGAATTTCCTTCAGATATGGGAGCGCAGGCTGCCCAAAAAGCTTTAAAATCAGCGGGATTGCAAGTCGATCAGTTAGATATGATTATTGTCGCAACAATGAGTCCCGATTACATTTCTCCCAGTACAGCTAATTTAATACAGGCAAAAATAGGGGCGCGGCAAGCAGCTGCAATGGATATTCAAGCGGCTTGCTCAGGGTTTCTTTATGGCTTATCCTTAGCAAAAGCCTATATAGAATCAAAAATTTATCGAAACGTGCTCGTTGTGGCAAGTGAGAAAATGTCCGCATTTATTGATTATCAAGATCGTTCCACTTGCGTTTTATTCGGGGATGGAGCGGCGGCGGCCATCATTGCAGCTGAGGGAGAAGGCTTAAGTATTGATGCGATCTGTCTTGGGGCAGACGGGGAATTAGCCAATTTGGTTCTTATTCCAGCCGGAGGATCGCGGCATCCCGCTTCTCATGAAACAATTTCTGAAAGGCTGCATTATTTTAAAATGACAGGCAATGAAGTTTTTAAGCATGCGGTCAGGCGCATGAGCGCTGCAGCGCGCGATTGCTTGAATCAAGCCGGACTGGAGGAGACCGATGTCAGCTGGCTGGTCCCTCATCAAGCCAATAAGCGAATTATTGATGCGATTGCTAAAAATTTTAATATTCCCGAAGCAAAAGTCTATCAGACTGTTCATAAATATGGTAATACTTCAGCTTCCAGCATTGCCATTGCTTTAGACGAACTCATGCAAGAGCAAGAATTTGAAGAGGGAGAACATCTCCTGCTAACAGCATTTGGAGGCGGATTAACCTGGGGGGCTTCCATCCTCACCAAAGTGACAGGATAAAAGTATGGATAAAAAAAGTTATCGTCGCATTGCCTTTATTTTTCCTGGACAGGGAGCGCAATACCCTGGAATGGTTCAGGATTTTGTTAATAATTTTTCTGCTGCCCGTTTAGCATTGGAAGAAGCTGATGACCTTCTAAAGCGTTCGCTATCTTCCCTTATTTTAAATGGTCCGGAAGATCTTTTAACTCAAACAAGAAATAGCCAAGCAGGCATTTATGTGGCAAGCATGGCCATTTGGCGCGTTGTTCAAGAACTCCATGATCTTAAACCCTTTGCATGTGCAGGATTAAGTTTAGGGGAGTACTCGGCTTTAACAGCCGGAGAGTGGCTACCTTTTCGGCATGCCCTTCCTCTTGTCGATCACAGAGGGGAATTTATGAATGCGGCCTGCGAAGAAACAAAGGGAACAATGGCTGTTGTCGTCGGGCTTGAAAATGCTGTAGTAGAAGACTGTGTGAAAGAAGTCAATCTTCCCCATGATTTATGGATTGCGAATTATAACTGCCCCGGCCAAATTGTCCTCTCAGGGACTATGAAGGGAATCGAAGCCGGAAGCGAAGCTGTAAAAGCGCGGGGAGCCAAGCGTGTGCTTCCCTTGCAAGTCCATGGAGCTTTTCACAGTGGTCTCATGCGCCCGGCAGAAGAGCGTCTTGCTCCTTTTATTGAGAGCGTTCCCCTTGAAAAAGGCTCATCCCAGCTTGTCATGAATGTTCCGGGGGACTTTGTCCAAGATCTGCCAGCCGTGCGGCGCAATTTGATCAAACAAGTCACTAGTTCTGTCCGTTGGGAACAAGGAATTCGAGCCATGGATAAGCAAGGAGTCGATTTGTTCATCGAGTTTGGTCCGGGCAAAACATTGGCGGGAATGAATAAACGCATGGGTATCAATGCGCAAACAATTACCATTGAGAAAGTGGAAGATTTAGACATTTTAACGAAATTGGAAAAAGAGGGCGAGTTAGAATGAAGCAATTAACGGATCAAATCGCTGTTGTCACCGGAGGGAATGCCGGAATTGGAAAAGCCATTGCTTTAAAGCTGGCTGAGCTAGGGGCAAAAGTTGCCATTTTCGGAACAAATGCAGAAACGGGGGCAGCTGTTTTAGCAGAAATTCAAGCCCTTTCCACAGGAAAAGAAGCGCGTTTTTATCAAGTCGATGTGGCTAAAACGTCAGCTGTAGAGGAAGCAATTAAGAGAGTGACTGAGGAAATGGGGGCGATTGATATTCTCGTCAATAATGCCGGAATTACGGCCGATCAGCTCTTGATGAAGATGTCAGAAGAAGAATGGGATCGTGTGCTGAACATCAATTTAAAATCTTGCTACAATACTTGCCATGCAGTTATTCGTGCGATGATGAAGGCCAAAAAAGGACGGATTATCAATATTAGCTCAGTTGTCGGATTGATGGGGAATGCCGGCCAGGTTAACTATGCGGCTTCCAAAGCCGGCATGATCGGATTTACAAAAGCCTTGGCAAAAGAGGTCGCTTCAAGAGGTATTTTAGTGAACTGCATAGCGCCCGGCTTTATCTGCACAAAAATGACCGAATCTCTGTCCGATAGTCAAAAAGAGGCCATTCTTAAAGATATTCCACTTGGATATATGGGAGAGCCAACTGATATTGCCAATTTAGTTTGTTTCTTGGCAAGTCCGCTTGCCAATTATATAACTGGGCAAGTTATTGCTGTCGATGGGGGAATGACAATGTAACTTTATATAGGGCTTGCAATTAATAAATTAATCGAATTTGTTGATTTAAAATCCCTATTTTTAAGAAAATATTCCATTCCAATGTATTATTGAACATAAGGCTAATTTAAACCAGCAGTCTTCTTTGCCAAAGTAAAGAGAGACTTAACTAGAAGGAAATTATATGTCCATTGAACAAGAAGTCATTGATATAGTTGTTGAGCAACTAGGTGTAGACAAGGATGATGTCACACCAGATAAATCTTTTGTCGAAGATTTAAACGCCGATTCATTAGATTTGACAGAGCTCATTATGACATTTGAGGAGCGTTTTGGCTGCGAGATTTCACAAGAAGATGCAGAAAAGTTAAAAACCGTTCGCGATGTAATTAACTATCTAGAAAAGCGCAAAGCGCAGTAATTCTTCCTTAATTGTTAAAGGAAATTGGCTATTTGATCGTTTGCTCTGCTGACAGTCGATCGACTGTCAGTCAAGAGCAAAATAAGTCGCTTATTTTCTATCGTCTTCGCGAATTCAAACCGCTTCTTTAGCTTTTCTATCCCTCTCAAAAAATGTTTGATCTTTGTTTGTTATCGAAGGTAATTTCTAGTTTGTTTTTAATAAGCTTTTATTAATAATTTAATGGAGATGAATATAAATTTAAAAAAGGTGAAAAATGAATAATATAGATGGAGTAAGTAGAAAAAAATACTATGATGCGCCTCTAGAAAGCGAATTGATAAATAAAGCTTTGCCGCCTGACATTTTTATTATACTTTTCTCGCGTTTCAATTATCAAGAGCTGCATTCTGCCAGTAAGGTCAACCATTCTTGGCGAGAGGTGTCAAAATATATAGTCGAGCATCAAGAACTTCCCAAAGCAGATAAAGAATTAGAAAGAATTAAAACTGTCTTAGATCAAGACGAACAAGCGGGAGCTCTTAGGAGACTGGCCTTGAGATTGTTGGGATTTGACCTCATTGATAAATCTATAGAAGTTGCCCATATGATACCTAAGCCCTTTTCTAAAACGCTGGCTTTAAAGCATATCATGTTAAATTTATTTCAAAGAGGCAAAATTGGCATTAACAGGGCAATAGAAATGGCTCATATGCTACCTAATCCTCAAGATAAATTAATGGCGTTTAAAGAGTTGGCAATCAGTTTGAAGAATAAGGGAGCGCCTAATACAGAGATAGAAATTCTGACAAAGCACTATAATGAATTTACTCAAGCTATGGTTGTCTCGACTAGAATGCCGGTTGTAAACCGTATAAATGAACAAGAAATCACGAATGTGAGAAGGGATGACAGGCAGTCTGGATCTTCTAGTAGGCTCAAACGCATTCAAATAATGTGCCGCCAGCTTTTTCGAGAAAAAAAATAAACCTTTTATAGGTTTGATAGAGTTAAATTTTGACTTGTTTCTAATTTAAAGTCATTGCATTTTTTCTAGAGTGAAAGACCCTCGAATGTTGTCCTTAGATTTCATTTAAACGGGTAAACTTTTCCACATTTCTAAGAAAATTGGGCAGTAAATCAGACATATTTGAGATCGTGGACAGTGTCTTAAGCTACGCTTCCACATCCGGCTACTGCCCATGCGCCGCTCGATAAGGTATCTTAAGATTCAATTTTAGTTAAAAGGATGCCTTTTATTTAAGCGGAAATTATTTTTTTTTGATTTTTTTAAATTTTATGTTCTTTAATTTGGTTAAATTTATTTTTTATTTAAATTTTACTAAAATAAATATTAAACATTATTCAGAAAATCCAAGCTTATCCTTGATAATTTTATGATGATCTGTATGATTGAGCGATGGGTCTGAGGGCTTGTTTTCAAATTGCTAATAACCTAGATTCAAGTTTTTTTCACTCAACCTGACTGAGAAATAATCTGGAATCTAGGCATTATGAATTGGGAGACACGCTTTCAGGATTTAAAGAAATAAATAGTCAAGAGT
The DNA here is from genome assembly GCF_001545115.1 of Candidatus Protochlamydia phocaeensis. Classification (NCBI taxonomy): domain Bacteria; kingdom Pseudomonadati; phylum Chlamydiota; class Chlamydiia; order Parachlamydiales; family Parachlamydiaceae; genus Candidatus Protochlamydia; species Candidatus Protochlamydia phocaeensis. The sequence continues at coordinate 61,862 of NZ_FCNU01000012.1, read as the reverse complement.
GTGAATCGTTTATGCTCTTAATAAGTCTCATATTGATATTTCATACTGATATAAGTGCGGTCATGGTATTACCACAAAGAATGAACAGGCAAGGATAAAACGATGAATATTTATTTTATTTCGGCCTTTCTTGGCTATTTTGCCCTCCTCTTATTAATAGGATTGATAGCGCATAAAAAGCATACATCTTCTGCCGATTTTATCATGGGAAATCGTTCAATGAGCTTTTGGCTGGTCTCTTTATCGGCTCATGCAAGCGATATGAGCGCTTGGTTATTCATGGGATTGCCGATGTCTGTTTTTTTATTAGGCCTGTCGCAAGCGTGGATTGCCATCGGTTTGGTTATTGGAATGTATTTAAATTGGCAATGGATAGCTCCGCGTCTCAGAATCCAAACAGAGCTATATGGTTGTTACACTTTATCTTCTTTTTTTGAAAAACGCTTGAATGATACATCAGGGCGAATTCGATTGATCAGTGCTATTATCCTTATCATCTTTCTTACTCATTATTTATCTGCAGGGATGATTGGGATAGGAACTTTATTAGAATCCTTATTCGGACTTAATTATTATTTTGGATTAATTCTCACCTTATGCGTTGTCGTTGCCTATACATTTGTTGGTGGGTTTGTGGCTGTCGCTTGGACAGACCTTTTTCAAGGCTTGTTTTTACTTCTTGTGATTGTTTGCGTTCCGCTTTTGGCTTTTTTTAAATTAGAGGGAATAGATCAGATCTCACAAGTCGCTTTAGGCAAGGGAATTGGTTTCTCATTGTTGCCGGATAATGATCCTTTGGCTTTTCTAACAATGTTTTTGTTAGCGTTTAGCTGGGGGGTAGGCTATTTTGGCATGCCTCACGTGATTACCAAATTTATGAGTATTAAAGAGGTTTCCGAACTGAATAAATCCAAATGGCTCGGAATAGGATGGCAGATCATTGTGCTTTCTGCTGCGATTTTGGTTGGTGTTGTTGCCATCGCTTTTTTTCCCAATGGGCTTGAAAATCCTCAAATGATATTTGTTGAGATGGTAAAAGGGATTTTTCATCCCTTTATAGCAGGCTTTATTTTATGCGCTGTTTTAGCTGCCAGCTTATCTACGATGGACTCGCAAATACTTGTCTGCGCATCGGTTATTAGCGAAGACTTGTATGCCATGTTTGCCAAACAGGAGAAAGCCTCCGACAAGCAGCTATTGATTTCCCGGCTTGGGGTTGTACTCGTTTCTTTCGTAGCGTTGGGGTTGGCTTTAAATAAAAGCGCGACGATAATGGATACGGTTAGTTATTCCTGGGCTGGTTTAGGAAGCGCTTTTGGCCCTTTAGTGATTGTATCCCTTTATTCCAAAAGAATTAATCGCTATGGTGCAATGGCAGGTATGCTTATTGGCGCTGTTGTTGCGATGGGATGGTCTTATCTTAATTCGCTTATCTGGGAGTATACAATTCCAGCTATGATTCCTGGCTTTGCTTGCAATTTAATTTCTATTTATCTCATTTCTTACCTGATGCCGGATAGCAATGCCGGTAAAATTAAAATGCCTGCAGGGGAAGAGAGTGATCAAATGGCTATAGAAAAGATTATTTAGAGAAAGATAGAACAGGCTAATGAGAAATTAGCCTGTCCCTTGTTGGAAGATTAATCTGTTTCGATGAAGTCCTCGTTTTCATCATAATAGCCCTTTTTGACTTCCTTTGTATCCATGTTCGTAATGGTAGCTGGGCCTGACGAACAGCCTTGCTCGAAAGAGCCTTCAATTATTTCCCTAGCCTCATAATTTATAAGTTTACCTTGTCCATCCGGCACACCGTTCTGAATCTGTCCTTCATAGATACAATTAAGAGTAGTTAATCTTATTGTTCCTTTACCGTTTAGAAAAGCAATATCTTTCATTTCTTTAGGAGGAGGGCTAAATGTAAACGTACGTGTAAGAATGTTATCCTCTTCTTCATTTATAATGAGTTCTTGATCTTCATTGGTATTTAATGACACCATCAAGTGACCAGATTTCTGCTGGCCTTCCCATATAAAGTTTTCTTCACCCTCAACAAACTTGCCTTCTATGAATCTTCCGCTTGCTTTAATAGTCAACTGAACGCTTTCTCCGTCACATTCAAAAATATGAGAAGATTCAATTTTGCCTAATCCATGAGGATTGTTATTTTCTACTTCACCCTCATATATCGAATTATTTCTGGGATCGGAAATAATACCTTTGCGAAATATGCCGTTATTAAATTGGCCTTTGCATACTCTTCCATCCCTTAATCTGAGAAAGCCTTCTTTTAAATTACCCCTATCAAAAAAGCCAGCCATCTTAACTTCAATGTTGCCATCCACCAATTCCAGAAACTTGCCCCTTCCATGGGGCCTTCCCTTTCTAAATTCCCCTTTATACTCTAAATCAAAAGATTGCGAAATCTCTTTGCTATTCCAATATTTAATGCTTCCCGAACCTGTTGCATAACCCTGGATAAATTTTCCTTCGAAAAGGCGATTTCCTTCGTTAAAGAATCCCTGCCTAAGAATATTATCTTCAAACTTTCCATCAACGGCCAACAATTCCTTGCCGTTGTCGATAAGGCTTATATAGCCCTTTCCATTGAGTTTTCCATTTTTGATTTTCCCTCGGTAAATGCATTTGTTAGGCCAGACAATAGTAAAAGTGCCGTTTAATTGCTCTAAAGGTGTTCTAATTTGCTTTTTGCCTTCCGCATCCCATATGATCCCTGTCTTTAAAAAATCATTTAAGGAGAGGGAAGAATCCTGCTCTAATATCTCTTGCAGGAGAAAAGAGAAAATATCAGAGCTTAATTTATCAAAATTATAGCCATCTTCTTCGTCTTCTTCTTCGTCTTCAAAGCTTGAAACAGAATCCAAGTCATTTTCATAGTTCCATTCTTCTGATTGAACAGGAGTCCCGTTATCGATAGAGCCGGTCTCCGATGTCGATCTGCTAATAGTCGATGGAGGAGTTGAAAGAAGAGAGAGAGGGGGAGGAACAATAACAGGGGAGGAAGGCAGAGGTGAAAGGGGGGAAGGATCCGTTGATGGTTTAGAGGACTGTTCTTCTTGAGTTGGCTTAGGAAGGGGTTGCGGATCAGTATTCGTTAGGGGTTGCGGAATGCCTTTCGGTAAAGGAGGTTGTGTTATTGAGTCTATTGGATCCGTATTGCCTGAATTTGTCAGCGGATCTGTCGAAGAAGGCCTAGAAATAATCGGAAGAGGTTGATTTAATTGGGGTTGTTCCTCTGGTTGATGCAGAAGGGGTTTGGTTGCCCCATTTATTCTTTCAAGGATTCTCTGATTCTGATTAATAATAAAAGAAATTGTTCTCCAAGTCAGCTGAAAGCTTTTATGCAATAAAGGAATTAATCCAGGCGACATGGCTAATTGATGGACAGAGGAAGGAAGAGAAGAAGGTTGGCCCTCTGTTGTGGAATATATATTAGAAGACTCAGGGGCTGTTAGAGGTGGCTGAGAAGTTTTGCAAATTTTCTCAAAAAAATTTCCGGTTTCCTGCACACTATATGAAATGAGTCTCCAGGATCGTCCAAAGCACTCATGTATCGTTTGAACTAAGCCTATGGGCTGTTGAGGAAGCCTATCTGTATTAGCTTGAAGAGCTATTCTGGTCATAAAACCCCTTTAAACTTAAATTGCATGCCTTACTAGAAAGAAATAATAAACGTGATAACTTGATTTTGCCTATGGAATAAACAAAATAGTAAAAAAACATTAAACTTTTAAAGCGACGATTTTTCGGAAATGTTTTTTTTAAATAAAAAAATAATAGAGAGGGATTTAGCTCCGTTAGGTATAAAAAGACGAACTTTTCTTTTATGTTTTTTTTGATCATCTTTTCATTCGTATATGGGAAGGCGTCTTTATTTTAATTTATAAGATAAGAAATAAAGATAAAATAATTGATTGTTGCGAAATGACTTTATAAAGAATCTATCAAAATTATTCAAATACTTCAAATCAAAATAGAACTTTCAAGAAAGAGTAAAGTGAATAGGGGCAGTAAGCAAAAAAATGATTGTAGATTAATCCTGGCGATTTGGCATCATTTCAGCTCTTGGAATTATTTAACGGACTATTATAGAAATAAAAGATTAACTATTCTATTCTATTTTTTATAAATTAAATCGTTCTCTGAATTCATCAAAGCATCTGCTAAAATAACTTATAATCGCTTGCATTTGAGCAAGAGTGCTTCTTAGAAAAAATATCTCGAATTCAGAGAAGGGAGCTTTTGGCTTTTATAAATTGTTTAAGCATGCATTCTATCTGGTAAGAAAATGGGACAAATCTCTGTAAAGAAATCACAGTTAGCCGGCGAAATTCTCATTCCTCCGTCTAAATCCCACACTCTCCGCGCTATCTTATTTGGAGCGATGGGTAAAGGAAAATCCCTTATTAAAAATTGCCCTCCTTTTGACGGCACTTTGTCAATGATTGAAGCTTGCCGCAATTTTGGCGCGCTTATTTCTCCTTATGAAGATTATATTGAAATTGAGGGAATAGGGGGAAAAGTCACTCAAACGGAAAATATCATTGATGCGGGCAATTCCGGGATAATCCTGCGCTTTTGTACCGCTTTAAGCGCTTTAGGGGCAAAATATGCGGTCATTACTGGGGATGATTCCATTAGGAGCCAGCGGCCCATTAAACCATTGGTGGATGCTTTACAGCAGCTAGGGGTCACCATCTCCACGATGAGAGAAGATGAGTATGCTCCGGTTATTGTCAAAGGACCGATTAAAAGCGGAAAAACAGTTGTAGAAGGTTCCGACTCTCAACCTGTGTCTGCTTTATTGATAGCCTCAGCCTTTGCCGAAGGCCCTATTGAAATTTTTGTTAAAAATCCAGGGGAGAAGCCTTGGGTTGATTTGACTTTGAATTGGTTTGATTTTTTAGGGATTCCTTATACAAATCATTCTTATGAATATTATTCCGTACCAGGCAAAGCCTCCTTTAATGGTTTTACCTATCATGTTCCAGGAGATTTTAGCTCTGCTGCCTTTCCTATTGCAGCTGCTTTAGTGACAAATTCGGAACTTGTATTAAAAAATGTAAATATGAAGGATTGCCAAGGGGATAAAGAGCTGATTTATGCCCTGCAGAATATGGGGGCAAATATTGAAATTCATGAACATGACCAAACTCTCCGAGTAAGAAAAGGGGGAACCCTAAAAGGGAAAGTCATCGATATCAATAATTTCATCGATGCTGTCACAACGTTAGCTGTTTTGGGGTGTTTTGCAGAGGGAGAAACGAAGATTATTAATGCAGGCATAGCTAGAAGCAAAGAATGCGACCGCTTACATTGCATTTATAAGGAATTAAAGAAAATGGGCGCTGATATTGAAGAGCGAGAAGAAGGGTTGATTATCCGACCTTCCAAACTCAAGGGCGCTCATGTAAAAGGTTATAAAGACCATCGCATGGTCATGTCTTTGGCTGTTGCGGGTTTAGGGGCAGAAGAAGGGGAAACGTGGATTGATTCATCAGAATCCATTCAAAAAACATTTCCCACTTTTATCAAAGATTTTAGATGTTTAGGCGCGCATATCCAAGAGCATCCCTGATTCTTGTCAGAGGATTATTACAAATCGGCTAGAAAGGCAAACACGATGAGCGCTAATTCTTTTGGAAATATTTTTAAAATCACTACTTGGGGAGAATCCCACGGAAAGGCTATAGGCGTTGTTATTGACGGCTGTCCGGCTGGAATAGAGATTAGTGAGGCGGAGATCAACCAGGCGCTGGCTTTGCGTGCGCCAGGAAAAAATCCCCATACCTCGCCTAGGAAAGAATCCGATCAAGGCGAAATCTTATCCGGAGTATTTGAAGGCCGTACAACAGGGGCGCCTATTTGCATTTGCATCCGCAACCATGATGCAGACTCAAGCAAATATGAATCGATTAAAGAGCTTTTGCGGCCAGGGCATGCTAATTTCACCTACTTGGAGAAATATGGCCTGTTTGACTATAGAGGAGGAGGGCGTTCCTCGGCCAGAGAAACGGCAGCTCGTGTGGCTGCGGGTGCAGTTGCCTCAAAATTCTTAAAGTATTTTGGAATTGAGCTATACGCTTACATTAAGCAAATTCATTCAGTCAAAGCAAATATTGATTATGAAGAGAGGCATGGATTCCATTGCCGCATTTATGAAAACCCTCTTTTTTGTCCCGATGCAGAGGCTGCAAAAACCATGGTTGATTTAATTGAAAAAGCGAAAGCAGAGGGCGATTCGCTAGGGGGGGTTGTTGAGTTTTTGGCGATAGGATTGCCTACTGGACTGGGAGATCCTGTCTATCAAAAGCTTGAGGCTAACTTGGCTTACGCTATGATGAGCTTGCCTGCTACAAAGGGATTTGAAATGGGATCAGGATTTAAATCAGCAGGCATGAAAGGATCGGAACATAATGACCTTTTTATTGAAGTGGAAGGAAAAATTCAAACTAAAACAAATCATGCAGGAGGGACATTGGGAGGGATCTCAACAGGCATGCCCCTCATTGGAAGAGTGGCTTTTAAACCCACCTCTAGCATCGCTATGAAGCAAGAAACCTTGACTGCTTCCGGCAAGCCAGCGAATTTTACGCTCCCTATTGGATCCCGGCATGATCCCTGTGTTGCTATCCGAGCCGTCCCTGTCGTATCAGCTATGTTGGCGCTTGTTCTGGCAGATGCCGTATTATTAAATCGTTGCGTACGCTTATGACACTTCTATTGGAATGCAGCATTGAAGGCTCCTCTCATGCCTATCCTATTGAAATCAAAGAAGGAATGCTAAAAGAATCCACTCTTGCTCAGCGTTTGGTGAAGTGGGGAGAGCGTTTTGCCATCATTGCAGATAGTGTGGTTGCCTCTCTTTTTGGCAAACAAATGCAAGCTCTTCTTCTTGCGCAAGGGTTGGAAGCCTTTCTTTTTTCATTTCCCGCCGGTGAAAGTTCGAAATCTCGTGAAATAAAAGAGCAATTAGAAAATCAGATGTTTGAGCAGGGATTAGGAAAAGATACTTGCTTGATTGCTTTAGGAGGCGGAGTTTCCCTGGATTTGGGAGGATATCTTGCAGCCACATATTGCCGAGGCATTCCCTTGGTTATGATTCCCACCTCCTTATTAGCCATGGTGGATGCTAGCATTGGAGGGAAAAATGGAGTCAATGTGCCTTATGGGAAAAATTTAATCGGTTGCTTTAAACAACCTGAAATGGTTTGTATCGATCCCATAGTTCTGAAGACATTGCCGCAAAAAGAATTTAGAAATGGCATTGTCGAAATGATCAAGCATGGTTTCATTGCAGATGCAGCCCATATCGATTATTTAACAAAGCACGCCCAAGCATTTCAATCCTTGAGTCTTGAAATAGTAAAAAAGGCCATTTGGGATAGCTGCCGGATCAAACAGGAAATTGTCGAGCAGGATCCTCACGAAAAAGGGAAAAGACGCCTTCTAAACTTCGGCCATACAGTCGGCCATGCGCTTGAATTATTGACTGGTTTTTCTCTCCCGCATGGGGAAGCCGTTGCCATTGGAATGCTAACTGAGAGCTATGTTGCTGTTGAATTAGGCTATCTTGATAGGAAAGTCCTTGAGTTGATGCATGCGTTGCTAAAGGCTTTTTCGCTTCCCTTTATCTTGCCAACGCCTATTTATCCACAGGATATGATGCGAGCAATGGAGCTAGATAAAAAATCGCAAAAAAAATTACCACGAATTGTCCTGCTGCAAGACATCGGAGTTCCCCTCTCTTGCCATTCGGAGTATTGCGCCGCTGTAGATGAAAAAATATTCATGAATGCCTTACACTGGATGAATGATGCTTTGTGTTGTCATTAAAGGGCCTACTTACGCTGATATCAGCCGACAAATTCAGAACATTCCGCCAGGAGTGGAATTAATTGAACTGCGCATAGATTGCTTTCAGAACTGGGATGAAGAGGCTTTGAAGCGCTTGATGAGCCGGTATTCAATTCCCATGATTTTTACATTAAGAAAACCTGGCCAGGGTGGATTTTTTGCAGGCGATGAACAAGCTCGATTGGACACTATTCGCCGTCTAGCTAAGCTAAATCCGCACTACTTGGACTTGGAAAGCGATGTTGAGCCTTCTTTTGCAAAAGAAATTCGCGCTCAGCATCCGGATATAAAGCTTATCGTCTCTTACCATAACTTTAATGAAACCCCGGAAGATTTGAATTCCATTTATGAAGCAATGCGGGCAATTCCTGCCAATATGTATAAAATTGCGGCCAAGGCAAATACGCAAATTGATGCCATGCGATTGCTTGAATTGGCAAAAAAAGGAAATCAATGCATTAATACCATGAGTATGGGTAATGAAGAAGAGCCTAGCCGAATCTTAGGCCCTATTTTGGGATGCCCCATTACTTATGCCAGCCTCGATCGAGATTCAAAGACGGCGAAAGGACAGTTTTCGGCTAAAACGCTGCTAGATGTTTATCATTTTTCCAATTTGAACAAAGAAACCAAAATATTTGGCCTAATAGGCGATCCGGTCAGCCTGAGCATTGGCCATTATACCCATAATGATTTGTTTGTAAAATTGGGGATCGATGCCGTTTATGTGAAAATTCCTGTTCAGGCGGGCCAGCTGGATGGCTTTTTAAAATATGCCCATCAATTGGGATTTAGCGGGCTCAGCGTGACAATGCCGCTAAAAGAGGACGTGTTAGCCTCGATCGATCACTTAGATGCCGATGCCAATAAAATTGGAGCGGTCAATACCCTCTCCTTTGCTAATGGAGCGATTTCAGGATATAACACAGATGGCATAGGCGCTTTAAACGCCATTGAAGAGATTATGTCCGTTAAGGATAAAAGAATTATCCTATTAGGGGCAGGCGGGGCCGCCAAGGCTATCGCCTTCGAGGCTTGCCGCAGAGGAGGAAAGGTTGTCTTATTAAATAGGACTTTGCAAAGGGCCCTTGATCTATCTAGGAGGTTTGCTGATTATCCGCATGAATGCAAAGCTCTAGGGCAGATGCAAGCCTGCTATGAAGAAGGATATGATGTCCTTATCAATTGCACGTCCCATCACATGCCTATCAGTTCCGACTTCATCCTTCCCCATGCTGCGGTGATGGACATCCACACGCGCCCAAAAGAAACAGAATTCCTGCAGGAGGCGAAGCGGCGAGGCTGTCCGGTTATCTATGGGTACAAAATGTTCATCGAGCAAGCATTAGGCCAATTTGCGATATGGTTTAAAGGACAAATAGATATTCCTTATGCAAAAAGGAAACTGGAAGAGAAAATCGCGAAATTGAATTTGGCGTTGGAATAGGTCGCATAATCGGTGGTTTTTAAGAGATATCTCTAATCGACGTCAGCATGACGCTTATTGAAAATTTGGCTGGTCGGCCTTTATTTAACTGAATGTTGAGTAGATAGTCGAATCGGAAAAAGCTTTTAGGATTTTTTCCGATTCGACTAAAATTCGTAAGGGCACGTCTAATGATTAAAGAAATGCCTTCATGATTTCTTGGGCAGCAATCAGGGAGCGGGATCGAAAGACCGGCAATCCCTCATTAAAAATTTCTTTTGCGACTCTCACCCCTTCTTCCGATTTAACAAGTTCACTCAAAAAGCTTTGAACAATGTAAGGTTTTTGTATTTCGAGAACAAATGTCTTAACTTCAGGATATACATCTGAATAGCCGCAAATAAGGGCATTCGTCAGCCACTGCTCCCGAATATGCCATCTAGGATCCGCCTTAAAATTAAATTTGTTGTCTAGCTGCCTGAGCTGCTCTACAGAAGCGAAACGCAATTTTTGAATAAAATAGATCCATTGCTGAGGAATAAAGGCTTTTGTCTTTTCATAAAGAGAGTCCATATCTTTACTTTGATTCCATTGAGAAAATATGTCATCTGTTTCGGCAATTAATTTAGATTCAATAGACGGACAATTAGAAGGAAGGCCAGGGTGGTATAGCCATTCTTTCACTTTAAGCTGATCAAAAAGCGCGTGGTCTTTATGGAATAAATGAAGGAATAAATACCCTTCAAATTTCTCTGTCGTCATACTTTGAAATTTAAAATCGGCAAAATATTTTCTTAAAAATTTTAATAGTTCGTCCCGCGTGAAATGGGTTTCTAATGCTTTAAGAAAAAAATATCCTTTATAATAAGGAATGGAGGTAAAGCTTGCCCGGGGATCGCGTCCTGCCAATTCCATTTTCAATTGCGTATCTTTGGGAGGCGTTTTGCTTATGGAGCTTGTCAATTGATTCAGATAGGTTTTGGCTATCATGGACGCATAATCTTGTCCTACCAATGTTTCAGCCAAGAGAAGTTCAATCCATGTTGTCATTCCTTCATTTAACCACAGATCTTCCCATGTGCCAGCGGTGACCAGATTGCCAGAGTATGAATGAGCTAATTCATGATAGACAATATTGAAACGAGATCTATCTTTTGTTAAGGCCATTTTTGAGAAAAAGCTGAGCAAAGGATTTTCCGTCGCGGTAGCCGGAAAAGTGAGGGGGAGAAACAAAATATCATAACGCTCCCATAAATAAGGTCCTAAAATAGTTTCGATTTTCTCTACCGTCTCCTCTAATTGATTAAATTCCTCGTAAGCCTCTTCAATGACTGCCGGATGAGCATAAATTCCGGTTCTTGGGCCAACGGGTTTATAGTGGAGAGAGCCGGCACAAAAGGCCATCAGGTAAGAAGGAATGGCAAAAGGCATGTTCAATTGATAATCTCCCTGCGCATTTTTTTCCTGGGGATTATTATTCGCACTCATGACAACGCGATAGCGAGGATCTATTTGGAAATGGGCTGTATAAGTGGCGCGAACTTGCGGTGTATCTTGGCAAGGCAGCCAGCTTCTTGTGTAATTGGGTTGAGAATGAGAATACAAAAGTAAATCATCCTTGTCATTGGTATACCAATGCAAGCCGCGCGCATCGGGGGATGTTTCATACTCAATGCAAATTCTTTTGGTATTTTTTGAAATAGCAACAGTTAAATCCTGCCCTAAATAGTCCTGGGCTTCTCCTAGCGTAAAGCGAAGGGGTGCGCCATTTTCATCAGTCACATGGAGAATGGCTAGTTTTTCCGTATCAAAATGGATTGTATCTGTACCGACGAGATTCTCGATTTCAAGGAAAACTTTTCCCTTAATTTGCCTGCGGTCGAAATCAATTTTAAAATGCAAGTCCATATGTCTGACAATGGCTTCTGAAGGGCGGGAAAAAGTGTGGGGATCTTTAAATTGAACAGAAGAAAGGTTGGTTGGATTGCTTGGGGATAGCTTGTCCATGGCCATGCGGATGCTATCAGAAATTTTTAAACTTTCCATATTTGGTAAAGGACCAGAAGAGGGTGGTTGTTCACTGGGATTAAACGCAGAGTCTTTTTTTTCTGTTTCCTCTAAAGAATGATGTGTTCCAGCGAGGGATTTGTCCTGTGGGGAAGGAAAAATTAAACTCGGGTTGGGAAGGCCTATATTTCTTGTATACATCTTACCTCTTAATAAAAATGTTATTTAAAACGGGCACAATTGTCTTGATGCATTGCCTAATTTGCAGAAAGAATTGATCGCTGAAAATTGCCTATTGAAATGGGGATGGTTTAACTATAGACGGTTTTTGAATGCGCGAGAGCGAAATTTGGGGCATATCAATTGCAGAGCGCAATATAGGAGTTTTTTGATTAAGGATAAATTAAAAATTTAATTTTTAAATATTTACCAAGGAAGGCTTTTAGCTTGATGAACGGCAAAGAGCGTAAAATGCAGCTCATGCCTAATTGGCGATACGCCCTAGCATCTATGTAACGCTGTTTTTAAAAGCCCTTTCCTGTTAAGCGAAAGGGCCTTGAAGGATCAAATTGATTTAGAAGCAGAGATAGATGAACTTGAATCCATTTGCTTGTCTTTTGTTAAAAGAGAAACCGCATAAATGGCGATCATGCTGCAAATAAACCCGGGAATCATGGGAAGGAGCTCATATTTGGTCAAAAGGGGATTGAGAGTTGGCCATATCATGACAACGGTTGTACCGACCACGATGCCAGCCAAAGCTCCGTAGCGATTGATGCGCTCAGAATACAATGTCATTAAAACAAGAGGACCGAAAGCGCTTCCCAATCCAGACCAAGAATAGAGGACGGTATCTAAAATAGTTGAGCTTTTATTAAAGGCAAGCAGCAGGGCGATGAGGGAGATAATGACAACGCTTAGTTTAGAGATCCACAGAACTTTGCGATCGGATGGCAGGTGTTTATGAAAGTGCTTATATAAGTCTTCACTTAAAATAGATGCGCACACAAGAATTTGCGAATCCATTGTTGACATATTGGCTGCAATGACTGCGCATAGAATAAAGCCTGCTATGAAGGGATTGAAAAGGTCTTTGACCATTTCGACAAATATCATTTCGGGCTTTTCTAAGCCTTCGGGAAAATACGCAATACCGATTAAGCCGATGCAGGCAGCCGCTCCAAGAGCAATAAGTTGCCAAGACATGCCTAGCCATTTGGACTTATGCATTTCAGAGACGTCTCTAATCCCCATGAACTTTGTGATGATATGCGGCATGCCAAAATAACCCAAACCCCATCCTAGAGCAAGAGAGAAGATTGCTATAAAAGAATCCAAGCTGTTGTCGCTAATTAACGTTAAAGAGATTTCTCTTTGCTGGGCAATTTGTGTGATTTCATGCCAGCCTCCGATTTTGGCCAGCGCCATTAGAGGAACCAAAATAATCATGATCAAAAGGAAAATGCCCTGAAATAAATCTGTCCAAGCAACGGTTGTAAAACCGCCCAAAAAGGTATAGACGACGACGACCAACATGGCGACCGAAAGGCCGAAAAAATAATTGAGGCCAAATAAGGATTCCAACAGATATCCCATGGCGATTAGGCCGGCGGAAAGATAGTGGGTCAAGAAAATGACCATGACAATGGCGCTAAGCAAACGGATAGAGCCTGAGCGGTCTTGAAATCGCTTTTCAAAAAAAGAAGATAATGTATAGCAATCATATTTCTCGGTCATTGCTCTAAGCTTTGGAGCCACGAATTGCCAATTTAAAAACATTCCCAATAAAAGGCCCATTGCAATCCAAATATGGGGGAGCCCTAGTACAAAAATTGTCATAGGGAAAGCCATGAAAAGCCAGGCGCTCATATCGCTTGCGTGAGCGGAGAGGGCTACAAGCCAAAAACTCAGCGAACGATTTCCCATAATAAAATCGGAAGAAGATGTCTGTCTCTTATGAAAGATGAGCCCTATAACAAGCAAGAGAGTAAAATAAGCGATGAAGGCAGCGATGACTTGAATATGCATAAATGTACTCTAAAGTAAAATCTCCGGAATTTTTATTTGCAAGACAATTATCTGGCAGTTTCTTTTTAATAAATGCTTTTTGGCTAAAAAGTTAAGCTCATTTGTCAGCATGGTATGAATAATGTCTAATCCATCTTCTGAAAAATGCTTCAATACCTTTGTAAGCCAAGAAATGATTTTTTCTTCTGTTTCAAATTGCTCGATTAAGCCGCTATTGTATAGAAACACCATATCCTGGTTTTGAAGCGGTATTTCTTGCTGGGATCCTCTTATAAACTGTTGGGATTTTATAGACCAGACTAGAGGAGAAAATAATTTTTGCAAATGATAGCGCAGCAGGGAATAATCCTTTAAGAAGTGGCATTCCATGAATCTAGCATTAGGCTGTTGATCTAATGGCAAAAAGGCCTCTTGATTGAGCTCGAATAGGCTTGAAAAGCTAGGATCCTTTGCTTCTATCAATGTCAAGGAAAGATCGCTTCCGGGTATTTTTTCCGTCTTTAATAAGAGTCCCTTCTGATTATTGGCCAAACCGACTGAAATTAAGCGCATGCGCATATGCGGATTTTTAAAATCCTCTACGACTTTTTGAAGCATATAATGTTGGAGAAGCAAAGCGCATTCATATTCTCCATACATTCTTTCTCTAATCAAAGAGCTCTCGCGCAGGCGGCTGATATTCTCGACTAGGCACTCGCTCATAATATTCAACGTATTTGCCAGCTCAACAATCTCTTTTGGCCCTTTGACTTGGATATTGGCATCATAATCTCCTGCAGCAATTTCCAATGCAGCTTGATTTAATGTTCGCACGGGTTGGCTAATGTGCTCGGCGATTAGGAAAACGGTTAGGACGACTAAAAATAAAGTGACCAAATCTCCGCTAATAATCATGAATAAAGCATTGTGAAGCTTATTATCGATCGCTTCCATACCAACGTCTGCACCTAGCAGGGCGAGCACTTCGCCTTCTTTATTCAAAATAGGCGCATAGGCAGACATGAAGCGTTCATTTGTGCGGCGTGCTAGGTAAATGGGAGTGACAAATGCTTTTTTAGTGAAATAAACAAGATGCTCGTCTGTCTCGCTGAAATCATAATCTCCTGGGGCATTGACGGGCGATTGCTTAGAGTCGCTTGCATCAAGCAGGAAGATTTGCCTATACGCATTTTGAGGATCTTGACTTGTATGAATTTGATTTAAGGGATTTTCTGGTTCATTTAATAAGATGAGTTCGCCTTCTTGTACCGGCTCAATTTGGACAATATATAAATTTGCGATGGGCAGCTTCTGCTTTAACGCAACAAATTCTTGGCGATAAGATAGATAACGAGGATTGTCTTTGAGATCGGGATCTTTAAGATGCTCATCCATCCATTCAATTTCTGTCCTACTGATCGATTGGGCGGTGGCTACAACAATTGATTGAAGACGGGACTTGAAGCTGTCTAAGATTTCTCTGGACCAATTAAAGTAAAAGAATAAGGAAATTAAGATCAAAAAAGCTGTTAGAGGCGGCAAGAGTAAAAGCAACAGCCTTGAGCGGATAGTCATTTGTCAGTCTCTGCTTGTTTTAAAGGTCTAAATTGCATAGCGGAAGTATAGACTTGCAAAAAGCCGATAGCAACCGAGGGGCATTCCGAAATAATTGTATAGAGATTAGTGCGCGAAAGCGTCAATACATATGTCTCAACTGGTGTGAAAGCTCCATAAGCGCGAGGCTTGCCGTTAAAAAGAGACTCTTCCCCAAAGAAATCCCCGGGTTTTAAATGGCAGACCAGTTGCCCGTCCGTCAGCCGTATATCGACCTCTCCATCAATAATAAAGTACATGCGATTAGCTTCTTCTCCGGCAACAAAGACATAATCATTTGCATCAAAAACAACAATTCCTAATTTATCGGCAATTGTCAGCAAAAGATCTAAATCCAATGTACTAAATAGCGGTGTCCGCTTAAGAAGAAAGGCTTTATCTATTAAAGTTAAATGTTTCATGATTCAAGCAACTCGTAAGCAAAGTGGTGAAAAATTTCATCTTGACTCGACATTTGCTGTCTTAGAGATTCTCTCCAATTAGGCAAGTTTAAATGGTATTTCATTGTCGCTGCAATAATTTGATCAATTTTAGCGGAAGAATCGCCCATCTTATTTAATAACTCTGTTAAGCTCAAAGGGGTATGTCTAGACTTAATATAGGCGCGAATTTTCTCCTCATAAGGAATATCATCGACTAACGGCTGCAATAAACGGAAAATGGCGGTTTCGCAGGTCTTTTCCAGCGTTTCTACCACTTGACTGCGCACCTTAGGATTGTGGCTGCGCAAAGAGCGGGAGAGAAGTTCGACATCTTCCACCTCGCCAGCTACGCCGAGCAATTGAATAATAAAATCTAAAACAGAATGATAATCTGTGATTAAAACATCTCTTAAAATGCTAAGATCCAAATCCGGATAGTGGGACTGAATTGTATGATAGTGATAAAAGTAAAAATACGCTCTCTCTATTTCTTGCCGTATCACATCGGATAAATTCGCCCTTAGCTGGGGAAGGGATAGGCGGCCTAAAATGCGACCGGCTAGAACGCGGCAGCGATCCGGCATTTGCGTATCTTTTGTCAATGAAAGGAGGGTGGGAACAGTTCTGAGTCCCATTTTATAAATGATTTCTTCTGTTAAACGCCTTTCATTCGGCCTAAAATGCAAACTTGTTTGAATAATATCATGCACAAGGCTGGAATCGTTAACTTTACCTAATGCATGCATGCAGTTCAGTCTGACTTCATTGTCGCTAATCTGATTCAAGTGCGCAAGCAGGCGTGGAGCTTGTCGGATAGAATCAATGGCAGGAGCTAAGGCAATGGATTTAGAAGCAGCACGGGAAATCGCCAGAGAAGAATGATTTAAATAAGAAATCAAAATATCGACATCATGCGCATCTCCATCAATGCCTAGAATTTGCAATCCCATGCATAATTCTTCTTCATGATGGGAATCCAATAGCAATTTCAAATGCTGGGCAGCTAAAGTGCGGTTATAAGCGGCTGTCGTTGGTGGAAGATAGGCAAGCGATTTCTTAAGGGCCACAATGGCGGCTCCCTGAAGATGGATGTCAGGACTCTTCAGGTCGCTAAGCACTTTTTCCGGATGAAGAAGGCCTTGGCGTGCTAAATAAAGATGAACAGCGCTTTTTAATTGAATATCGAAATCTTGCTGAATCCAATTTTGCAGAGTATCTAGCACTAGGCTGTTCTTGGCAAATAAACTTTGTTCGAGCAGATGAATCAGCTTGATTTTAGCCGAGATCTGCATATGAGTCCCTTCGCTTAAGAGCTTCTTGAGGATTGCCGGATCTTCAAAGGCGAGCAGCCCCTCACAAGCAAATAATTGAGCTTCTTCATCGCCTTTGCTCAAGATGGCCAATAAGCGATTCTCCGCCGCCCTTTGCTGCTTGTCCGTCATTTTTCCAAGCCAATCTTTCACAGTTCTGCGGAACTGAACCGCATTCTGAGATAAATTAAAAAATAAGGCCTTTAAATAGCGGGATCGCAAAGCCAAAGCGATGCATAACAAGCTGGCAGCTAAAATTAAACCTAGCAATTTACTATGATTTTGAAAAAAGGACAGGAGAATAGCGCTTGTCAACATGCCCACCGGTTCAAAAAATGACTCAATCATTACCCTGATTTTGTACTTGAGCTTAGCTGGGACGGCATTCAGTAATAGGTTAAAATTACTGTCATCAATGACGTATAGCGTTCCTTCCACCACAAAAAAACCAATTAACGGGAATACGAGGCTAGCGCTAATGGACCAGCCTGTGAAGGAAATAATCAGCAAAATCGGTGTAATCATAAGCAGGCTGCTGATGCCGAAACGTCTGACTAAGCGGCTATAGAGGAAAAGTCCAAAAAAGAGATTGCTGACGCTCACAGTCGCGAGCCACTGACCTAAAAATAAAGTCAAGTGAGCTTCCGTTCCCCCTCCTAAATTGTTGTCATGCTGCGAAGCAAAATGGTTCTCAAAAGTAAACATGTAATTATATTCAGTAATGACAAGCAAAAGATAAATAATAAAATTGCTCGTCATTAATAAGAGCGTAAACGGAGAGCCTAAAATAGATTTGATCAAAAATTTAAAGGAGCTGCCTTCTTCATAAAACTGGCCTTCTGTCTCCATATCTTCATGAGCGACTAAAGGAATAATCCGAGAAATCTTCCTAACCAAAAAATAGGTCAGCGTTAACAGGACAATAATCAATAGTAAAAGGTGGTTTAAATCAAACAACCCTGAATTCATGAGAAGGCCTGTACTAGCCGCTCCTAAGAAAATAGTCGAGCTAAATAGGCTGTATAGGCGTTTGGCATCCTGAAGATGATGATATTGATCAATAAAAGTCCAATAACAAGTCATCAGAACGGCAAACAAGAAGAAGCCCGCCAATTTTAAGGCATACCAAAACCAATGAGAATTTTCTCCTATGCCGGCTAACCGGCATATAAAAACAAAGAGATAGAAACTAATGCCTAGCAAGAGAGTGGTCAAGTAGATGGGATAAGAAGAGAATTTATGAAAGGCATAGAGCAGAATGAAAGCAATAACGAACATTCCACAGGAAGCAAGCGTATAAGCTTGCGGAAGATGTTCCGCTCCTACATGAAGCAGAAATAAGGCGTCAGCAAACTTTAATCCACATGTTACTCCAAAAGCCCATAGAAATCCTAAAAATGCAAATAGAAGCGCATTGCGCTCCTCGCCAGGATAAATATGGAAAACCCTTTGTAGAATTCCCCTTGGTGTCATCATCTTTTAATTTAATTCCTCTTAACCTAAAGAAAGTAAACTCCAATTGTTAGAAACTATCGTCAAATTCATTAGCGGTTTTAAAGTATGCTATAAATTGCTAAGGATTCAGATTCAATTCTTTCTGTTAGGAGGCAATTTAGAGTAGCAGGGCTTTTCTCTCATTATTGCCCTGCTGCTTTAGATGCCTCCTATGAAGAAACAAGCTCGCCTCTCATTTTAATTTTGTAAACATACTCGCGATAAAAAATATTTTTTTATCTTTTTTGGCGCCAATATCGCAACAATTATGACAGTTAAAAGTAATTTGTTCAATAGAATATCTCGAAAATATGAAAAAAATATTGAATAAAAAGAGTTTGTTTTTTTATGAATTAAATTATTTGATAATTGAGATTATAATAGTTTGGTTGCTTAGAGAGTGTCCAGGATCTGAAATAGGATGGATTGTCTGCCAAATTGGTTGCAAGCGTAAAAAAAAATCGTTATATTAAAAAATATAGCTAAAAATTTTTCGTGCTTCTAACAAGATTGAGTGGCAAAGCAGACTTATTTGAAAGCGCGCCCGGCCTCCTCTAAGATGGATGATCAAGCGACAAGGGAACGATGCGAAGGATAGAAGTACTCGACAACGTCCATTCCAATTTTAGCTATGCAATTGCCAGCCGCTATGCCGGCCAAAGCTGGAATTAAAGTGACAGCCAAGGAATTGGTCGTAAACACTGTTCCTAATGCTAAAGCATGAGCTCCGCCGATTGCTCCCAGCGTATAATCCATCGCGCTAATATAGTGCGGCCCAAATTTGGGATTCGGAAAATAAGGATTATGGTTGTCCTTAATAAATTCATTCATTAATTCTTTAAATTCGACTCGTAAAATAATCGCGATTACAGCGGCTGGGAAAAAAACTTGAGGCGTAAAATAAGCCGCTGCACACGTGCACGCAATAAAGAAGATCTTTCCACTATGTTCAGAAACAAAAGCATGAATGGCTTCTGCCGTTTGCCTGCATTTCCTCGAAACAGCTAGCCCGGTAGAATAAAGATTCTCTCCAGCTACATGCACGCAATTTCCCACGAAATGAGAAGTATGCGTATAAGTATTATTAATAGTAGATGAAAAAGAACTCATTTTGACCTTAATAAAATTATTATAATTTCGTTAGTAATATTATTATTTATTAATTAATTAGTCAATGGAAATTGTAATAATTATTTATTAGTTTTATATTAAAAAATAATTAAGATGAATAAGCTTGAATTTTTGCTTGTCAGAAGATAAACTAGAGGTTTTATTTAAATAAAATTTTACTGGCCAAATGGGAGATCAAACTCCGGATAAGCGAATGCTTATGTCATGAAGCGATTGAAAGAAGCTGGCCGGTGAAGTAAATGATATTGAAGTGAGTCCAAAATTGGTTTTTTGATAAGCTGAAGCTTAAGCGGGAACATCGCTTTAGAGACATGCCCTCGGGCAAGTATTGACTGGATTATAGTCTTTAAAGCGACGTGCTCAACCGCAAGGGCATTCGCGTTGTCCAACCATCAATTTTTTGAGCTTACTGCGATATGAAATGCAAACGAAGGTTTAAAGATGGAAAAGGTTAAATTAGTAATTATTGGATCAGGACCTGCAGGCTATACAGCGGCTATTTATGCTGCCCGTGCCAATTTGAATCCAGTCTTATTTGAGGGATTTTTTGTTGGACCGGCAGGTGGTCAGTTGATGACAACAACAGAAGTGGAGAATTTTCCAGGCTTTCCAGAAGGCATAACAGGACCGGAGCTTGCCGAACGTTTTCGCAGCCAAGCCATCCGTTTTGGAACAAAGGTCATTAGCGAGGATGTCGAAGATGTTGACCTTGGGCGGCATCCTTTTATTGTGAAGGGAAGAAAAACGCATTATGAAACGGATGCAATCATTATAGCAACCGGGGCGATGGCAAAGCGGTTGGATATTCCAGGAGCGGGAGATGGAGAGTTTTGGCAAAAAGGAGTAACCGCTTGCGCGGTTTGCGACGGGGCGGCCCCTATTTTCCGCAATCGTCCTTTATTTGTTATTGGAGGGGGGGACTCCGCCATTGAAGAGGCGACTTTCTTGACGAAATTCGGTAGTCGCGTCTATATCGTGCACAGAAGAGATAAGCTAAGAGCCTCCAAAATTATGCAAGAAAGGGCTTTAAAAAATCCCAAAATTGAAGTGCTATGGGATTCTCAGATTATTTCTATTGAAGGGGATCAGATAGTCCGTTCTGTGCTTGTGAAGAATGCCAAAACAGGACATGAAGTAAAGTATGAGGCAGGCGGCGTTTTCTTCGCCATTGGGCATCAGCCTAATACGGCCTTTTTAAAAGGACAGCTCGACGTGCATCCAAACGGATATATTAAAGTTTTCAAAGGCACACATACGAGTGTAGAAGGCGTATTTGCGGCTGGCGATGTACAAGATTTTGAATATCGCCAAGCGATCACAGCGGCTGGAAGCGGATGTATGGCTGCTTTAGATGCTGAGAGATGGCTGTCTGAAAAAGGACTGGAATCTTGAGAATTGGTTTAGGGGGAAATTAAAAGTCATAGTCGCCTATATTTGAGATTATTTTTCTCCCTAAGAGGAAACTTGAGCAAGGCAGCCATATTAAAGCCAATATAGCTGTCTTACTCGAACGTCGCCCTAGGAAGAACTCGAATTTAGGGCAGTAGGGGTTTTAAGATACCCTCTTAGAGTGTTTACAAATCATTATGGATTATATTTGCGATTACCCCTATTTTACGGGAAGAGCGCGGACCTAAGTTATGAGCAATTTGTAAATAGTCTTAAGTTTTAAGCCCACTTGCGAAATAGTAAACCCGGGATCCGAAAATGCCTTCTAATCTAAAAGAGGAAGCCTGCAGAAAGAAATCTTTGTTAAGGCAAGAGACTCCAATTTTAGAACAGAAAGCCTCAATTCTTCTTTTAAATTTATTTGCAAGCACTGCTTTTGCCAAAAGAATTTTAATTGGCATGAGCTTTTTTCTCTTTTTAGGACCGCTTTGGGGAACAGAGTACCAACCTTGGTTGGGCACTTATTTGGAGTTTGAATGGCGCAACTCTTTACGCTACCAAACTTACCGCTACTTATCTTCCCATTCACACTTGACAAGATATGCCTCTGACGATTTCTTTTTGACGAGCAGCCTTAGTTTGACTGCCAAGCCTCAATTTGCCCTTGAAGTGGAAGCGACAGCTGCACGCACGCGCCGGCAAAGTGGAGGGATAGATCACTTAAGGGTCAATGGGCGTTATGCATGGATGGACGATATTGCTGGAGATCCTGTGACTTTTACAACTGGATTAAGCTTCATTCAATCTTTTGTGGAAAGCTTAAAAGATCCCAGTTCTTTTCATCATGGCCGCAGCGAAGCTGAGCTTTTTGCTTCGATAGGAAAGGAAACAGCTCAAGAGGATAAGTGGATTTCCCGCTGGTGGGCGATGGGAGGGATAGGAATTGCGGAAAGAGGGTCCCCGTGGCTTCGCTTTGATCTCTCTTATAGCAAACGATTAAAAGAGAAGCATGAATTGGAGCTTTTTGCCTGCACCTTATGGGGGCTTGGACATAAAGCTCTTCATCGGACGTCCTTTCATGGGTATGGCTCTATCCAGCATCAATCCATTGATTTAGGATGGCGCTATACTTACCTGATTGATTTTTTAGGCAGCGCCTCCTTGGCTTATACGACACGTATTTACGCGCGTAACTTTCCCGTTCATACCCAGCAAATCGTCTTGCAGTTGCTTTATACATTCGGCTTATAGAAAGAAAGTGCCTTAACAGGGAATAAAATTAGATCAATGAATAAACACGCTCATTTTCATCTCTAAACCTTACCTGCGATGACTCCTTCTCTTTATATCCAATTCCTCGCGAACCTATCCTCTTCCTGGCTGATTAGGGTAGTCTAGTTAAAAAGGGATAAGACATTCCATGCGTTTTGTAGAGGGAAGTGGCTAATGACCACTAGGCTTTTCAATATAAGCGGACGTTGAGAGGGCCTATGTAGAATAAAGGGATTATCTTTTCCCTTTTGTTTGGGCCACTTGACGACAATACGTCGATTGCTTGCCCATTAAACAATTTGGTTATTATACAGCTTCTTTTACCCAAATGGCAAAGGCAGTTGCATAAGTGTGGCAATGGCTGATGGAGATGTGCAGGAAAGGTAGGCAGCCAAAGAGATCTGCCAGGTGTGGCGAGATAATGGCGCAGGGTTTGCCATTGCTGTCATTTTTGATTTCGATATCTAGCCAGGTGATTCCCTGGCTAAATCCTGTTCCAAGGGCTTTTACAATCGCTTCTTTAGCCGCGAAGCGACCGGCAAAATGCAGAGCAGGCTCTTTGCGGCTTAAGCAATATTCCTGCTCTTGGGGAGTGAAGACGCGATCGATAAAGCGTTGTTTATAGCGCTCCAAATTAGCTTTAATTCGAGCGACTTCAATAATATCATTGCCTATTCCCAAAATCATGCGAATGTTACAAGGCTAGATAATTTTTATGGGTATTATCTAGATCGGATAAAGATTGGGCCAAGTCTTGTTCAGTCATTAAGCAGCCATCTTCCGAAGCATTGCAGAAAATCATCCTGCCAGAAGAGGTGTGCTTGACGGATAGAACATGGGCTTTTATTGTTTCTCCAATAAATTCAGCGCCTCCATTGACTACAACCATTGTGCCGTCGTCTAGGTAGCCCACGCCTTGTCTTGCTTCTTTTCCATAACGTTGAATTTTAATGTTAATGGTTTCGCCTGCTTGCGTAATTGGTTTCAAGGCATTTGACAGCATGTGAATATTAATAATGCGCACGCCTTCGATTGAGGATTGTTGGATACGGTTGATATCAGACGTGATAATGTTCGTATCCATAAAACGGGCGAGTCGAATGAGTTTCGTCATGGGATCTTTAATTTCGGCAAAATCAGTGTCGACGTAGCGTAAGTCTAAGGAAGGCAAACTCTCTAATTTCTTGATGACTTCCAAAGAGCGACGTGCTTTAGCTTTGCCAGCCTCATCGCCGCTTTCTGCTTGTGCATAAAGTTCTTTGATTGCAAAGCGGGGAAGAATAAGGTGATGATCCAACAGACCAGAAGAGGCTAAATCAATAATACGAGGATCCATCAAAACAGATACATCGACGAGAATATCTTTTTTCTTATGGCTTACAGCTTTAAATTCTATAAAAGGAATGCTGACGTGAATTTCTTCCGCCGCGCGCGCTGTCATGACCATGCCTAAATAAGCACAGAAAAGATAGACAAAGAAACGGATTGGCATGAATAGAGGAACTGAGGAAGCCTCTAAACCGATAATCCCTTCAAAAATAAATAAAATCGCTTGCGCCATCAGGTAGCCGAAAAATAATCCTAAAATAGCGGTATTGAAAGAGCGCAAATTAAAGCGCTTGAAAGCAAAATCAGACCCGATTAGGAATCCAGCAATCGCTAAGCCTCCTAATAAGCCAACAATTGCATTGATTAAGTTAAAGCCGCCTTCAAAATTTTGAGTTGTAAAGCTAACCGAAAATAAGATGCATATGATAAGGAATAAAACTCGCATAAATGAGAGAGAAATACTCATTTTAATTCTGTCCTCAGTGTACTTAAGGTGGTTAAGATAATCTGTTAAGGATTAATTTTACGTTTCCACCATCTTTGGGTCTGTTTGTAAAAACGCTTGTTTAATCTTAACCAAATCTTCATTTTTTGTATATAAATTAAAAAAACTTAATTTGTTAGCACTGCAAGTGCCGGCAAAAAAATGAGAGAAGGCTTGGCAATAACCTAGGGTTAAGCTACACTTTCTTTGATTATAGAAGGAGGATCATATGTTAAAAGTGAGTCATACCACTCTAGTTGTGCTGTCGGGATTAATCTGGCTTGCGATAGGCTGCTTTCTTTTACCCTTGGGACTTAATTTTATTGTCGCCTCTATTTTAAAAGAAAATTTGGCAACAATGCAACGGCCGCTTTTGGATAATTTAGTGAATCTAGCAGGGGGCTGGGATCAAGCCGCTTTAATTGTCATTGCCATTGCCTTGTGGCTGGGCTTCATGAAAGGCCGCTATGTTTTTTCAAAAACTGTTGAGAAAAGTGTTGAACGAATTTTAACCCTGCCCAATCCAGCTCCTTTGAGTCGGCTTTATACAAAAAAATATTTTATCTTGCTCGGCGTCATGGTGCTCTTAGGGTTTGTTGTCCGTTTCGCTCCTCTTGATGTACGAGGTGGAGTAGACGTGATCATCGGTACAGCGCTTATTCAAGGAGCTATGCTCTATTTTCGACGAGCCTTTTCTATTCGCAATCGCTCAAAAATTATAACTTCTGCAGAGCTTCCTGATAAAAATTAACAGTTGGATCGACTTTCGCTGGTAAGAAAACAAAGCGGATTTCATCAAAGGCCTTCGGATGCTGCTTGATAAATTCTGCAACAGCTTCCAAGGCCGCTTCCGCCGCCTCCTTTAGAGGATAGCAATAAATTCCTGTGCTGATCGATGGAAAAGCAATCGTGCGGTAAGAGTGAACATCGATTTCACTGCTGACGGATGCAGGATGGGAGACCGGATCTGCACATAAAGTTAAAGCATTGCGGTAGACTCTTTGTAGTAATTCCTTTCTTCGTTGATTTTCTTGTCCGTTGCGGCAATCTGGTCCGACGGCATGGACAATCGCCTTAATCCTATTTTCTAAATAGCCAGAGGATGTAAGGACAGCATCTCCACAGGAGAGTGGATATTTTTTCAAATTAGCCAGGATTTCCTGGCATTCATAAAGAACGGGAGAGCCTGCCTTTCCATGAATGGCTCCACAAACCCCATTTCCAGCTATAAGATAAGCATTTGCTGCATTAACAATGACGTCTGCAGATTCATTGGTAATATCGCCAGTCATCAAGGCAATTTTAGTTTGTCCAATTAATTTTTCTGCTATGCAAACATTCCTGGTTGAAGGAAGAGCATGAAGGGAAGAGGTTGTCTCCCCGGTTTGCCTCATGAACACAGGCGGAATGCGCGGCGATGGCTGACTTTGAATTTTTAAATGCTTAAGATTCAACTTGTAAATAAGTTTAAAAGGAAGCGCTAAGCAAGGCAATATAAAAAAAGATAGGACGAAGGAAGAAACTTTTAGAATATTCGATACCAAAGAGGGCTTTATTTTAACATCTGCAGTGACCGTTTGGTCAAATGGATAAAACTTGCGACTATGCAAGGAAACTTCTTGGTCTCCTAAATAAAGATAGTGGTCTGCTAAATAGCCAATTTCAAAAAATAAATGAAATAAACTGGGAGAAGCAGGTATGCTCACCTTAACAGGCGCCCAAAAAGAAACAGAAGGAGGAAAAGGAGAAGATTCAATCATAATATTAATTTAATAAATAAGTGATAATAACATCTGTTCGAATTAAATACTATAAATAAATAGTTTTGTTTGTCTCTGTATTGTTTATTTAAATTTTGATAATTTTTATGATGGATTTTAAAATTTTAAATGCTAAATTATCTCCATAGAAAGTTTTATGGGTCTAGCCTTAAACTCATAAGAGTTTAGAAATTCTCTTCTCCCTGTTCAAAAAGAAACAAATCTAGGTCATAGCGGGTTTAATATACCTTAAGAGGATTTATTGTCTCGTCTTTGATCTAGCGGATCTTTTAATGGCAAAGGTTTGTTGAAAGTTTTCAAGATGCGTTGATAGAAAAACGTATACGTTATGTTCTTATGAATTTGTCTTGTCAGGCAATCATGCAACTGAAATTTGGAGGGCGCTCGATCCTCTATTTGAGAGAAAAGCACATCAAATGGACCTTTTGAGCTGGCAATGGTTTTGCGTAGCCGATCGCTTCGCTATATTCCGGATTTGATGGATGCTTATCGCAAGTAGATTTGAAAATTCGGTTGCGTTTTCACTAGGTGCCCATCGTTTAAAATTGAACAATCTTTAGACACCGTGAATCTATCCTATTCAATGATGAGCAAATGCTAGTTGCCTGTTAAGGTTGCAAGGCTAAAGGCAAATAGGGAAAAATTATTTATGATATTGGCTGCCTTTATTAATTTCAGTGGCGCGATAAATTTGTTCGATGAGGACCAATCGTGTGATCTGGTGTGTAAAAGTCAGCGGGGAGAGGCTGATTAATTGCCCTTGCTGCTTAAGTTCAGTAGGAAGTCCTTCCGCTCCTCCGATGACAAGTGTGAGGCGGGAGCCGCTTTTTTGCCAGCTGCTTTCCAAAAAAGCGGCAAATTGTTCGCTTGTCAATAATTTTCCAGCGGGATCAAGGCAAATGAGGTGAGCTTCTTTTTGGGCCCATTCAAGTAGTTGGGCGGAGTCTTTAGCCCATTGGCATTCCACCTGTATGATCGGCCGGAGACGTTTGACATATTCATCAAAAGCGTCTTCCAGCCATTTTTCCTTTGTCTTTCCGACTGAAAGAATTTTTAACTTCAGCATAAATCTCGATTAGCGATGAGGGATTAAATTAGTAATGCTGTTTAAGCGCTTGCTGCATCCGGCGCTTTTCATCTTTTTCTTTGATATCAGCCCTCTTATCTATCGCTTTCTTTCCCTTTGCTATTGCAATACGAACTTTAACCCGTCCTTGCTTGAGATAAAGAGCTAAGGGAATGATTGTCAGTCCTTTTTCTTGGATGGCGACTTTGAGGCGTTTAATCTCTCTTTTGTGCAGGAGAAGCTTGCGGTCGCGTTTTTCTTCATGATTATGAATATTGCCAAAGCGGTAAGGAGCGATGCTGCTGCCGATCAGCCAGGTTTCGCCTTCGAGTACTTTCACATACGCATCTTGCAAAGTTGCGCCATGATCGCGGATAGATTTAATCTCGGTTCCTTGCAAAACAATGCCGGCTTCAAGGGTTTCGAGGATTTCATAATCATGGGTCGCTCGTCTATTAGAAACAAGGTCTGCCGATTTATCATTCATATTAATTAGGAAGTTTGAAAGTTAAAGGTGAATCGAATTATAAGCTTGCTTTAATTTTAACGCATGTAAGACTAAGTCGCAAGGTGATATGCGCTCAATCTTCCCTGCAGAATGACTTGTTAAGAATTCGCTACGGATTTTGGGGCCAAGGAAGGGAAAAGATCTTTTTAAGGCCAGAGAAAGCTTGAATAAGATTTTCATCTGTCGTGCTTAGAAAGACTTGCCCCAAGCCCTCAATCTGCTTAAGCAAGCGCGTTTTTCTATTTTCGTCCAGGCTCATGCCGACATCGTCGATAAGTAGAAGAGGAGTGGCTTCTCCTATTCGTTTGAGCCGTTGCCATTCAGCAAAATGAAGGGCTGTTACGCAGCTCCGCTGTTGCCCTTCGCTCGCGTAGTAGCGCGCATCGCGCTTAGAGATGGCAATGAGCAAATCATCTTTGTGCGGCCCAATCAGCGTATGCCCCATTCCAATTTCTCTTTGCCGGTTCTTGTGAAACTGTCGGATATAATAATCCTTGCTCTCTTCCAAAGATCGATGAGGAGCCTCAGGCGCTCGATAAGTCAAGTCCAAAGATTCTGTTTCACCTGTCAAGGCTTCATAGAATTGTTTCGCATGCCTGCTTAAATCTTCGATGGCTTTAAGGCGTTGCTGAACAATATAAGCGGCTGATTGGGCCATCTCTTGCTCCCAGCTTTCAATGGTCACCAGCTGATTGATCTTTAAAAGATGATTGCGATGCCGCATGGCTCTTACGTACCGAGTCAAATGGTGGACATAAAGGGGATCAATTTGGGCAAGCTGGATATCCAAAAATTGCCGGCGGAGAAGGGGGGAGCCTTTAATAAGATTGACATCGTCTGGAGTCGTAACCACGCCTGGAATAATCCCTAGCAGGCTTGATTGGTTTGGCAGCTGGGTGTGATTATAGATAATCTTCCGCTCTCCATTTTCAAAATAAATCCGTAGCTTTTGGTCAATGCCATGCTTGATAAAAGCCGCTTCCAGATAAAAAGAGGTATGGCCAGCCTGAACGATGTCTTGATAGTGATGGGAACGAAAAGAGCGGCCGACCATTAAATAATAGATCGCTTCCAATATGCTTGTTTTACCTACCGCATTGGGACCGCAAATAAAATTGAGGGAAGGGCTGAATTCAAAGCTGGCTTCCTCGTAATTGCGGAAATGATGCAAATAGAGTGTGCGTAAGTACATGGCTATTCTAAGAGGGTGTATTTAAATCCATCATAACCTCAAATATAGGTTATGAGGGGTTTAAATACACTCTCTAAGAGCTTGTCTTCAAATTCATACTGCCTATATTCAAGATTATTTCTAAACTGGTTAGAAAGAGCGGGAATCCAAATTCAGGTTATTAGCCATTTTGATGACAAGCCAACTCTTAATCTTTTTTATTGGATTTAGATAGTTTTATCGCTCAAAATAGCCTTTAATCTTCAGAAAGCCGCATGGGCATAATGACGAATAAAGGAGAAATCTGCAGCGGATGGGTTAAATGCTCGCCGTCTGTAATAATGCCGGGATTGTAAGCATCCGTCAGCCCCATTGTAACGGTCTCTCCCTTGCAATGGCGTAAAATATCGATGAAAAATCCCGGATTGAAAGCTATTTCCAGCTTGGGGCCGGAATAATTGGCTGCCATGGAGACTGTCCCTTCCCCGATATCCATTGTATTGGCAGTTAATTTGAGCTCGCCATTTGTAAAGGTAAAGCGGACAGAGTGATTATGATCAGCGGTAAAAAGCGAAATTTGGCGCAATAAAGAGGCCAATTCTTCGCGATGCAAATTGACAATGAGTTCGGACTGTTCTGGAATGACACGGTTAATATCAGGATAATCGCCAGATAAAAGCTTGGTCAAAATTCTTGTTTGATTGGCTTCCACGGCAATTTTATCTGACATTAAAGAAATTTTAGCATCGCCTTCATCTGTTAAATTCTTTAAAATTTCATCCACCGCTTTTAATGGAATAATAGACTGACTCGTAAAAGAAGGGCTAATTTCAATCGGTGCATGCGCGCGAGCCAGGCGCTTTCCGTCTGTTCCAACGAAAGTGGCCAGTCCATTGGCAATGTGCATTAAAACACCCGTTAAAACATAGCGGTTATCTTCCTTTGAAACGGCAAAGGAGGTGCGGTAGAACAAGTCTTTTAATTCGCTTTGCTTGACATGGAAAGAATGGACTTGTGATAAATCAGGTAGGGAAGGATAGTCGGTCTTACCCATTCCGTTAAGCTTAAAGCGTGAGGTGCCGGCAACAATTGTCGTGACTTCATTTGCATTCGAAGAAATTTCAACGTTAACGGCTGTTAATTCCTTAATGAGCTGGGCAAAACGCTTGGCCGGTAAAGTAGTGGCTCCTTCTTCAAGGATTTTGGCCTCTGTATGACAGCGAATGCCGACTGTCAAATCCGTAGCTGTTAAGATCAGTTCATCATTATAAGCTTCAATGAGAAAATTAGATAAAATAGGAATAGTCGGCTTCTGTGCAACGACGTTTTGAATTTTACTAATGAGGTAGTTGAGTTCCTGCGTTGAGATAACAAATTTCATAGCCTCAAATTCCTTTCCTATATTCTATATTGGTGTTCGAACATACGCGATTCAATACGTTCTGTCAAGGTAAAAACGGCTGACAGTTAAACTTAGATGTATTTAGAGGTATTATAGAGATTGGCAAATTAAATGGGGTAATCAAATCCTCTTAGCGGTTTTAAGGGATTTCCTTTTTATTTATCTCAAAATGACTCATTTATCCAAGCGAGCATGATGATTAAAAAAATCAATAGACAAATTGGTTCCCGACTGAAGTAAGACAAAAACAGGGCTTGCCCTGGTGGCTTCCAAGGGAAATAACGCCAAGCTCAAATAATCGCTCAGTAATGACAAATCGAATAAAATTTAATTCGTCTTCTTGATAAACGGGGAAAACGTATCTCCACTTCTTTCCTCGATTTTTAAGGCCAATGGGATCGCGGTCTCCTAAAGGAGCGGTAAAACCTTTTATAAAATCTTCCACATAGATCCACTCCGAAACGGCAAAGCGCCTTAGGCTTTTCTCGATTAACCGCAAATTGCGCAGATTCCACAGCGGCGATTCAATGTAAAGAGTGGGCCGGTTTAAAGAGTCCATGGCTAGGTGGGACATTTGCTCTGCAATGGGCTTTTTTAACCATAGGAGTCCTTTTTCCGTAATGCTCAAAGATAGATTGTCTTTTTTGGCTAATCCAATTTGAACCAACTTGGCTATCACTTGGGTTAGATCAGACAAATAAAGGGGTTTAAACTCTTCGATTTGTTTACCTTTGCGCTGGCAAGCAGTTAATACCGCTGCCATTTCTTTAATAAAGCCTTGCTCAACTTCACATGTTTTCTCAATTCTAGCCGCTTCTTTAATCGATTTCGGCTTCATAGACGCTTCAAGCTGCAAATACTCTTTCAATTCATGAAAAGGGGTAACCACTTCCTCCCATCGATCATTCACTTTCTCATAGCTTAGGCAGCAAGCAAAGTGATACTCTAATTGCAAAAGGCATTCTTCGAAACATTCTGGAGAAAGGGCATATTTGGCCATTATTTGAGACGCTGTTAACTTAAAGCCCGGAGCTTGGTAAACATCCTGCATGATGCTTTGAAGAATGGGGTCTTCAAATTGTAGCTCCTCCAAATATTGAAGATAGATTTTGGGTGTCTGAAAAAATTTCTCGACGATAGAATCAAAGATATTATCCGATGTGCGCGGAATGATATACCAGACCGGTAAAACATGCAGGGGCACTCTATTAAGCAAATTTTGCAGGAATTCCATGTCTGGCTGGAAATCCTCGTCAAATTTCTCCATTTGAAATTCATAATATTTTCTGACTTCTTTATCTACCACGAGAGTCAAATAATCTCGCTTAAATAATTTTGTCGCACTTAACTTGTCTAAAATGGGAATTAAATTCTCCGCACTGATATCTAAATAGTCTGCTAGCTGCTCGACAGAGATCTTAAGCGATAAATGAAGGATTTCTTTTAGAACATCTACTTCAAATACGCTTAAGTGAGAGATCAAAAGGCGATTGTCAATATCACGGCGATAAGGATAATCCGATAATGTAATCTTAGTTTTGCGTAATAAAGCAGAATTCATATAGAACCTATTTCAGGATTTTATCAATGGAAAAACAAATTAATAAAAACTTCCTAAGAAATTATCTAAAATTTCTAATAAACTGGATTTGAGATTATTTTCTTCTTAAGGGAAAAACTCAAGTTTAGGTCATTAGCGGTTTTAGAATAGCTTCTAAGAGAAAGAAGAGCTTGCGGAATCGATATGAAATGAGTCAGTAGGGATCAAATTTAATTAAAAGCAGTTTCATTGTAATTTATTTAATTGATTTTAATCAATTTTAAACAAAGATGATGAATATTCAAAAAAATGATTACAAAAAATAATTTGTTGTTTTCTTGGTATTGTCTATAATAGAAATAAAAGGAGAGAAATATGAGCAAAAGACCAAAAGATCGAGATGATGCCTGGGATCCTCTATCGACGGATGATCAAGCCTCAGAAGACCATTCCATCGAAGAGGCGGCAGATATGGTGCTAGAAAGCCTACAAGAGGGCTATCAAGCTGAATGGGAGCCTTTTGAGGGATATACGCATAAGTTGCGATCGCATATTCATGCGGATGAGCAGGCCTTTCGCCAAAAATTTGCAAAAGGATATGAATCGCTTTTGGAAGTGCTTGATAATTCCCGCAAATCTGTTTAGAGGATTTCTTAAATTGCGAATGACTTAGTTCAATTTTTAGGAAGCCATCTATAGGAAGGAGCTATATTGAATAAAATATGGCTCTCTTATCCGCTTATAAAAAAAACATCTCAAACATAGATCTTGATAAGTTTTAGGACACCCTCTTAGAGGCCGTCCACTATCTCAAATAATTCAGCATATAAATCAGACTATTTCAGATCGGGGACAGGCTCTTGGCGTGTAATGATCCAGCAGGATAAATGGGGAATAGTCTGTTGGATCTGCTCAAGCCAAGCTTGAGCTTCTTCTGCTGAGTCGAATAGCATAAGGACTTTTGCTAATCCATCGGCAATCAAGCAGTCGTCAGCGATTAAGCTGGCGCTGGCAATAGATCCGGGTTTTACAATCAGGGGAGAGAGGGTTTTAGGGTTGAAAATATGGCAGTAAGTCCGTAGCTCTCCCGTAGGCATTGTAATCGTCCAATATTGAAAATAATCTCCGCTTGTTGCAATGGCTTGATTGGTCAAGCGTAAATAAGCGATGGCATGCGCAGGGTCGGTATCTCCCAGGCGGCTAATATAAATATTCCACGGACGCTGGCTGGGATGAAGGCCTGAAGTGCGTATTTCTCCTCCCCATTCCACATAAACATTCGCAAATCCGGCTGAATTTAATCTTTCTACTAATAAATCGACGCAATATCCCTTTGCAATCCCTCCTAAATCGAGCTGGGTCTGGTCATGGTCTTTAAGAAATTGTCCATTTGCAAAGTGAATTTTATCCCAGCCTATACAAGCTTTGATAGTATTGATTTCCTGTAGGGATGGTTCTACGCCCCTTTCTAACCGGCTTTTCCAAAGCTGCTCTAATGGTTCAACGGTTGGATCAAATCTTCCCTCAGATAAGTGGACCAAGGCATCAATCCGTTCTAAAAATTGTAATAGTTGCGGAGATAAAGGAACGGTTTCATGGGCTTTTAAGGCGTTTAGCCGAGATACTTCGGAGTGGGCATTCCATTTATTATAAATGGCATCGACCTCGGCAAAGGTGGCGTGGATGATTTGTTGGATCTGGAGTTTTTGCTGCACAGTGAGAGGACCGCCAATTAAGATGCGGTAGTCAATAGTCATGGCATTTTGCGAAAAGACAGTCAAATCAGCCTTTGACTTTGGTGGCGGGGATTGGCATCCTCCTAGCAGAACAAAGAAAAGGAAAAGCAGCTTAAACGATTTCATTCTAGCTGATCAGGCCCTGCTTTAGCTTTAATTGATAACTTAACAGCGTATTGTGCAGCAACATGGCAATTGTCATGGGACCGACTCCACCGGGAACAGGCGTAATATATGAACATTTAGGGGCGACATTTTCAAAATCGACATCGCCCACGATCTGATAGCCGCTTTTCTTGGTAGCATCTTCTATTTTATTGATTCCTACGTCAATGACAATAGCGCCTTCTTTGACCATATCCGCTTTGAGAAATTTGGGTTGTCCAATGGCAATAATAATAATATCTGCCAAACGGCATAGCGTAGGCAGATCAATAGAATAACGATGCGCAATAGTGACAGTCGCATTGCCTCCTGGCATGCCCTGCATGAGTAAAGCTGCCATTGGTTTGCCAACAATATTGCTTCTGCCTATGACAAGTGCATGCTTCCCCGTGATATCAATGGCCGAGCGCTCCATCAGCACTTTAATTCCCAACGGCGTACAGGGTAGAAATCCGTCCATTTCCCCAATTAGCATTTTACCCACGTTAAAGGGATGAAAGCCATCGACATCTTTATTAGGATTAATGTGATAGGTAATACGATTGGGATTGATATGGGGAGGAAGGGGAAGTTGAACTAAAATGCCATCAATTTGCGGATCGTTATTCAATATTTCTATTTCAGCCAAAAGCTCTTCTTCAGTCATATTGGCTGGAAGTAGCTTTTTGATAGAGCGAATTCCCACTGCTGCGCAAGCTTGCGTTTTACGATTAACGTAAATTTGTGAAGGAGGATGTTCGCCTACTAAGACAACAGCTAAGCAAGGAGGGCGAGTTGAATAGGATTGAATGCGGGCTTTAATTTCTTGTTGGATATCCTCAGCAATTTTTTTTCCGTCAATAATCATGTCGCCTCCTCTATTTTTCCCTATATGCCGGTAGTCCGAATAGGCTTATTTCTGAGATAAATCAATAATGCTTTGATTCTCAATATGCAGATGCCCGTTAGAATAGGTGTTCTAGTTGAAATTCAAGTGATTCTAGAGAGAATCAGCATACTCAAATAAGAGAATTCTTTCTATGAATTAAATAGGCAAAAATTCGTACTTTTTAAAGCGTTAAGTTGTTCATTTAACTATCAACCATTTGCGGAATGCGAGTTTTTAATGAAAAAAAACTGAAAATTCGATTAGGCTACAATAAAGGGTTATTATTTTTGAAATAAAGCTCAATTTAGACTGGCTATTGAGCAAAATTATTAAAATTTAGGACAAAGGGATTTAATATGAGACAAGTATTTTTCAATCTATACTGTACAACAGTCATGATTTTAGCTTGTTCAACAACAATGGCTGCGCAGGACAAAGCAGATATATCTTCAGATTCCCTTTCTTGTTCCAAAACGGAACTCATGACCTATTTTCCAAAACCCCTTGTCAAAAACATTTTAATCAAAGCAGACCTATCTCAGAATCAAGCAGATAGTATTTCAGAAGAATTAGCTCATAAAAGCCAGGAATTAGAGAAAATCGTATCCGAAAAAGCAGCAAAATTAGATCCCAATCCTTTCAAAGATCTGAGTCAACGCGATATAGCCATTAAGATTTATCGCGAAACCCTTTATGAAGTTTTTGCTAAAGTTTTAAAGGCCCACGGCATTACAGATGACGACCGCATTCAGACTCTTTTAGATCAGGTGCAAATAGCAAAAAGCAAGATGTTTATTGATTGCATCCGCAAAGAACAAGGCTCTTTTAAAGATCCTTCCCCTCCGTCTTCTTAAGTCCTTTATCCTTTCTCTTCCACATTTGTTTTCCGGTCTCGCAAACGTTGAAAATAATCTAAACGTTTTTTGAGCTCGCGCTCAAACCCCCTTTCTACAGGCCGATAGAAAGTTTGCCTAGGCAGCGAGCCGGGAAAATAATTCTGTCCTGAAAATGCATCTGGCAAATCATGATCATATTGATAGCCTTTGCCATATCCCATTTTTTTCATCAATGAAGTAGGGGCATTTAAAATAATGGCAGGAGGGTCTACATAGCCTGTCTGTGCAGCCGTTTCCCGGGCTTCATTGAAAGCTTGGTAAACAGACGCGCTTTTAGGAGCTAAGGCTAGATAAACCACCACTTCCGCTAAGGCCAGTTCTCCTTCGGGTGAGCCAAGCATTTCATACGCTTCTTTAGCCGCTATCGCTAAAGGCAAGGCCTGCGGATCTGCCAGGCCAATATCTTCGACGGCCATGCGAATAAGGCGCCGAGCTAAATATAAGGGTTCTTCGCCCCCTTCCAGCATGCGGCAGAACCAGTAAATAGAGGCATCGGGATCCGATCCTCTTACAGATTTATGCAAGGCCGAAATGAGGTTATAATGCTGATCGCCTCCTTTGTCGAATAGAGCGGATTTTTTTTGTAGAATTTGATGCAAGGCCTGCTCATCTATTAAAGAGTCTGTTTGAACAAGATGGCGTAGGTTCTCGATCAGATTATAAAGATACCGCCCATCTCCTTGAGACCATAAAATCAGCAGACTGCGAGCTTCCGGCGTGAGAGGCAAAGGCGCAAAACGTTTTTCATAGCGCTGAATGAGGCGCTCTAATCCTGACGCATCTAAAGGATAGAGCGGCAAGACCCGCAGCCTGGAAAGCAGGGCGGCGTTGAGGTAAAAGGACGGATTCTCGGCCGTGGCCCCAACTAGTACCAAAGTCCCATTTTCAACAAAGGGAAGGAAAGCGTCTTGCTGCGCTTTATTAAAGCGATGAATTTCATCGACAAATAAGAGAGTCCTCTTATGTAAGAGGGGCATCTCTTGAGCTTCTTTGACAATTTTTTTTAAATCCGCTACACCGCTAAAAATCGCACTCATAGAGACAAAGCGCATATCAAACGCTTGGGCATAAAGGCGGGCGATGGATGTCTTTCCACAGCCTGGGGGTCCCCAAAGAATGATGGAGAGAGGTGTTTGATTCGCAATAGCCCTGGTGATCAAGCCATTTTCTCCTAGCAAATGATCTTGTCCCACGATTTCAGCTAAAGAATGCGGACGAAGCTCTTCTGCAAGCGGAAGCGTCTTTTTCATTACTGATTCTCCTTCACGAGTAAAAGATTGGCTTTTCTTCGAGGGCGGTAAGAAGGTAAAAGCAAAGAAGGAAAGCTGAAGGCCAAGCCTGCAAACAGGGCATCTTGGAGAGGCATCCAAAACAAGTCGTTTTTAGCCCACTGCCAAGATAGAATTAACCCTTGTCCGAATATATAGAGGAGAACTGTTTGCAGCAGAGTTGCAAGAATGGCAAAGAAAAATGTCATAAGCGGAATCGTACTTAGGC
This sequence comes from Candidatus Protochlamydia phocaeensis, assembly GCF_001545115.1. Taxonomy (NCBI): domain Bacteria; kingdom Pseudomonadati; phylum Chlamydiota; class Chlamydiia; order Parachlamydiales; family Parachlamydiaceae; genus Candidatus Protochlamydia; species Candidatus Protochlamydia phocaeensis. The sequence continues at coordinate 25,472 of NZ_FCNU01000012.1, read as the reverse complement.
TATCTTCAAAAAAGTGGCGCTTAGACGAATAAAGGAGCTCTACAGTTAAGCAATAGGTAAGGGCATAAAATCCGATTCGCGTTTGCGTAGAAAATAAATCCAGGACAAATCCGCAAAGAATAGCCAGCCATAAGCAGTTTATTTTATGTTGGCGATAGAAAGAAATAATTAAGAAGGGAGCGAAAAATGTCAGTCTCAAAGAAGGAAATAAGGGAAAAAGAACAAAAGCCAGGAGAAAAGTATAAATAAATAAAATCAGAAGCCGCATGAATTGATCCTTTTAATAAAGGAAAGAACTTGCCTTATGGCAGAGAAATTTCTCAAAAAAGGTAAAGGATTCCTTATTTTCTGGCAATTTCTTAGAGGAGATATTAAAACGCTCAAGGCTTAGATTCGATAGTATCCCTTTCTAAGGGAGAAAACTCAAATCTAGCCTATCATGAATTTAGAGATATACCCTAGCAGATAAGCCGCTCGCAGGCTTTCGTCAGTTTTAATAGTTCTCCGGAGCGTCTGAGGGCCTAAAATGGCCGGTATAGTGGGACCGAGTGTCCGCTTCAGCTTAAATAGGTGCCACTTTGCATAAGGCTGTTAATACGCTCCTCTAGAAAATAGCATAGCTGGAATGGTTTTAAAAATAAGCTTTAAGTCCAGAAAAAAAGAACGATTGTCGACATACTGCTCATCTAATTGAATGCGCTTCTGATAACAATTAATATCACTCCTTCCAGATACCTGCCAAAGCCCTGTCAAACCAGGGCGGATTGATAGGATTTTATAAGCTTTTGGACCTAAATATTTTTCTACCTCGGCTTTAACTACTGGGCGAGGGCCTACAATGCTTAGGTCTCCTTTGAGGACATTCCAAAATTGGGGAAGCTCGTCCAAAGAGGTTTTGCGTAGAAAGGCGCCGAATGGGGTAATACGGGGATCGTTTTTAAGTTTGAAGGAGCGTTCCCATTCTTCCCGTAATTGAGGATTAGAGGCTAGAATCTCTTTTAAGCGCTTATCTGCATCGCTATACATAGAGCGAAATTTATAGCATCGAAAAGGTTTTCCCCCGCGGCCAATTCGCTCATGGGAATAAATGATCTTGCCGGGTGAAGTGCAAAAAATGAACAAGCCGATCAATAAGAAGACAGGAGCTCCTAGAATCAAGCAAGCTAAACTGAAAGCAATATCAAATGCCCTTTTGACTGGAATATGTTTGATTGGGTATTCCAACAATTGAGAAAAGGGGGCAACAGCGGTTTGCATAGATGAGGAATTGATCTCTTTCATACTTAATATTTGGCTAAGGTTTATCTGTAAAATTCTATATAATATTAATAGAAAAATTTCCAGTAAAACTAAAGGGAACGGATGGATTGTCTTCTTTTCAAATTTTGGAATAAGGATAAATTGCCCCAAGCTTCCTATAAATCTCAGGATGAGGTTTAGAGGCTAGGAGGGAGAATGAGAATCGAGGGGCATGAGCGGTTTTAATACATTCTTAGAGATTTCCCGTTATTGATGGCAGAGAAAAGCTTTCAACGCGTAGATTAATAAAATCCTGCCCTGCCATTTAAGGGATTAGGCAGGTTTATGAAGAAAAAGGAAAGGCCTCATGAGAAGTCAGTGCTGCCTTTTCAAAATAAAATCCGAAATATTAATGAGTAAAGAAGTATCAAAAGGCAAGGGTTTTAGGGCTTGAAGCGCTTGTTGATAAAAGTTTAAAGCACAGGCTTGTGCTTGTTCCAATCCCATTAAGGAGACATAAGTCGATTTTTCGTTTAAAACATCAGAGGCGATCGAGCGGCCATGTTTTGTTTGGCTGGAAGTCACATCTAAAATATCATCGATAACTTGAAAAGCAAGTCCAATATTTTCGCCAAAATGCCGCAAACAGTTTAATTGCGCATCGGTAGCATCTGCAATAATGCCGCCGAATTCGACAGCGGCTGTAAGGAGGGCTGCTGTTTTATTGCGATGCAAGAGGCGTAAAGAATCCAAACTGATTTTTTTACCTTCAAAAGAGAGATCCATGACTTGTCCGCCAATCATTCCCTCTCCGCCGCTTTGCCTGGCTAAAGTGGAAATGAGCTTGATTTTTTTTTCGGGCGTCAGGTGAGGCGCTGTAGATAGCACTTCAAAAGCATAAGTGAGCAAGAAGTCGCCGGTTAAAACGGCATGGCCTTCTGAGTACTTTCGATGGACAGTCAATTTCCCTCTTCGATAATCATCATCATCCATGCAGGGGAGGTCATCATGGATCATAGAATAAGTATGAATCAGTTCAAGGGTGCAAGCTGGAATAAGAGCGGCGGAGGAGCTACCGCCTAGCATTTGATTTGTTGCCAAAGTTAGAATTGGACGAAGCCGCTTCCCACTTCCTAAAAGAGCATAACGAGCCGCTTCGAATAGATGCTGATAGGGACCATGGCTAACAGGAATAAGCTGGTCTAATTGCTGCTCAACTAGCTGGCTTTGCGATTTTAAATAATTGGCAATATCCATCATTTATGCACACTCATTTTTAAATCTGAGGAATGGGAAGAATATCCTTCCTGTCCCTGATAATCACTTGCCCAAGCCGGATCTCTGCCAATGCTAAAATAATTAAATCCTTTGCGTGCCATTTCTTCCGGAAGATATTGATTTCTACCATCAAAGAACGCATTGCCCTTCATCTGGGTCAAAAGGGCTTGGAAATTGAGAAAGCGGAATTGCTTCCACTCGGTCATTAAAATCAAGGCATCGGTTTGTTCTGCAGCTTCTAATTCGGACTGACACCAAGTTATGGCCGGATGTTGGCCCAATATAAGCTGGGCTTTAGGCATGGCAATGGGATCAAATACTCTCAAGGAAGCTCCTTGTTCCAACAAATCCTGGATGAGAACAAGAGAAGAGGCTTCGCGCATATCATCTGTATCCGGTTTAAAGGAAAGACCTAAAATGCCAAAAGTCTTGCCTTTGATTCCTCCCTGATTGGAGTAATAATTTTGGACTTTTTGGCTGATGACGTGCTTCTGTCTTTGATTGATATCATGCACGGCTTGCAAAAGCGAGAGCGGGCAATCAATGCTATAAGATTGAGCTAATAGGGCTCGCACGTCTTTAGGCAAGCATGAGCCGCCATATCCAGCTCCCGGATAGAGAAATTTATTGCCGATGCGCTCATCTGCTCCAATAGCCTTTCTTACCCAGTTAATATTGGCTCCTAGCCCTTCGCAAAGCTGAGCCATTTCATTCATAAAAGAAATGCGCGTTGCCAACATAGCATTAGCGGCATACTTGGCCAGCTCGGCAGAAGCGATATCCATAACCAATAGACGTTCATGGTTAAGCATAAAAGGAGAATAAATCTCTTTCATGATGGAAGCTGCTTCTGCGCTATCGACGCCGATAATGACTCGATCAGGCTTCATGAAGTCTTGAATGGCATTTCCCTCTTTCAAGAACTCGGGATTGGACACAACATCAAAATCGATCTTGCTATTTCGCTGCTCTAGTGCTTGCCGGATAATCGCCTCTACCCGATGAGTGGTTCCAATAGGTACCGTGGATTTTGTGACAATGACGCAATAGCGATTTAAATAGCGTCCAATGCTTGCCGCCACTTGCTCGACTTGGCCGGTGTCGGCAGATCCATCCGCTTTAGCAGGCGTGTCAACGGCTATAAAGCAAACATCCGCTTTAGGGACGCTGGAGTTATAGTCGGTAGTAAACTCCAAGCGCTGGGCTTTGATATTGCGCTTAACCATTTCTTCAAGCCCAGGCTCATAAATGGGAATACTCCCTTCTTTAAGATTCTCTATTTTTTCTTTATTAATATCTAAGCAGGTGACATGGTGCCCCATCTCTGAAAAGCACGTTCCAGTTACAAGCCCAACATAGCCAATTCCAATAATAAGAATATTCATAGCATTACTCGTTATCTAAGACCAAGATCTAAAAAAATTGAATCAATCATCATAGCGCATCTTCCTATTTGCTGCATATATAAAGTCGAATGAGTAAGCAGGCAAGCATTGAAAGTCCAGTAAAAAATAATTAAAAAATATTGATCAAATCTAGCTAAACTATTTACATAGTTAGAAGCGAATTTGATATTTAGGTTATATTTTAATGGGGCATATATGCTGAAAAAACCAATGAAAAGAAAATCGGTAAAAGAATTGAGCAATGGATTTGTTTGCCTTTTGCTGTCGCTGTCTGTTCTCTCTCAAAGCCATCTGTCTTCACAACCTATCATAAATGATTGTGAACAAGAATGTGAAGCGCCCTGTGCAAGACGCAACCTTTTATGGGGGGCAGCTGCCGCAGGAATAGCAGTAGGTGGTGTAATAGCTGCCTCATCGAGCCGGCATGGAAGAAAAGGAGAAAGCGGTTCGTCGGGATCAAGGGGAAGCCCAGGCCCAGCAGGTGTTCCGGGTACTCCAGGAGCAACCGGTCCTGCCGGTCCTACAGGCCCTGCTGGAGCTCCTTTTGTTTTCCCTACAGGGCCGGCCAGCCTGGGTTTTACCTTCACTAATCAAGCAGTTGCATTCGCAGGGCCTATTTTACGAGGACCTGTTCCTTTTGGGCCGAGCTATATTCCTTTAATTGTCATGCCTGATCAGACTATCATTACAGGGGTGCTTATGCCTGCAAATGCGCCTCCGCAGGTATTGACTATTCCAGCTCCTGCTCAAATAGGAAATTACCAAATTGTCCTGTACTTAGACTCAAATGCTCCTGCCGACGAACTTCAAACACAGCCTTTTGTTAATGTGACAAATAGTTTGAATCCAGCAGAAGTGGCTACTTTTTCTACTACCTTTGGCTTTGGTAGTCCTGTGGGAGAACAAGTGACATTTGAGTTTACCTATTCACCTGCTGTGATTCCTTGAACCTGAAAAGAAGTTTATCAATTTTTTAATTAAGATCGTCTAGAGGAAATTATGCTAAAAATTACATCAAACCAGTCTTTTTTTGCTCGACTGGGCCGGCAAGCTTGCTATTTGCTTTTGATTGGAGCAATGCCGGCGCCTTCTTGTGGATATGCGCAATGTTATGAGAATATTTGCGAAGAGCAAGACCCTTGCTGCGACAGCGGCTATAGCAAGACTGCCGTATTCGGCATCGCTGCTGCTAGTGCAGTAGCGGGAGGTTTAATCGGTGCAGCTTGCAACCATCATCGCAGAGGTAGAAAAGGCGATCCCGGACATTCCGGTTCGTCAGGTTTACCAGGAGCACCGGGGCTTCCGGGTGCACCGGGGGCAACCGGACCTGCAGGGCCTGCCGGAGCGGCTGGCACAGGTCTCGTCGTTCCTACAGGGCCTGCCAGCCTGATTTTTACTTTTACAAATACAGGATCTGCTTTAGGGGCAATTCCTGTGGGCGCTAGCTATATTCCTTTGGTGGTGACACCTAGCCAGACCGTCTTGTCCGGTACCCTTTTGCCTGTTGGAGGGCCAGCTCAAACCATTATCATTCCCTCTCCTGCCGAAATAGGCACTTACCGCATTGTTATGTATGTGGAAGCTAATACGGGTACTGTTTCTTTTTCAAACGGCACTGTCGTTGTAACTAATAGCTTAAATCCTTCGGAATCGACTGCCTTCACAGTAGTAATGAATACCTTTACGGCTGTTGGCACCGAATTTACTTTTGATTTTACCTATTCTCCAAGCATCATCCCCTAAAGGCATGAGCCCTTATTTCTGGTTTGCCAGAAAGTAAGGGCTTCCCTTTCCATTTAGAGATCGACCTAATCATAGCAAAATGATTTCCGCTCGCTGTAATTCTCATCTGGACGCTTTAGTCCAACATTCACGTACATGACTAAGCGATTATCGTTTTCTTGGTGCTGAAAGGACAGCTTAAGATGCCAGGCTGTTTGGAGAGTGGTAAGCAAATCAATTTCATACTCTAAATAGCTGGGCTCTCTCCAGCGGTTCCAACCTTGGCGTGAGGAGAATTCGCAGGCCCAATTTGGATGAAAACGATAGAAAAAATGGACTAAAAGAGTGTCCCGCCGATCGGATAGGGGAGAATGGCGCAGTACGCCTTCTTTGCGATAGACATCCAGGAAAAAGTTTTCAGGATCGACCTTGCGCCAGCTATAAGCGCTGCGGTGCCGATACTCTGCAGCCAAGGCAAAGTCTGCGCTTAAAGTCCACTCCGAGCGGAAATTAAAATAATCTAGCTGATGATGTTCAATATTCCATGCCATATTGAGCGTGTGCTTCACTGTCGGAAGCGAAGAAAAGATGAATTGGCTATAGACGCGCGGAATGCTTTGGCGGAAAGTCTTTTCATCAAAAAAGGCATGGGCATAAATATTGGAGAAAAATACCCGGGATGCACAGGAATCCGCTTTCTTTGCATATAGAGAATTTTTCACTCCAAAAGTTAACATATTTAGACGCGTCCAGCCATCGCTGATATCAAAAATATAATGCTCCTTAGGAGAGGAGGTGGGAGAAGAGTAATAGCGATAGGAACTATACGGTTCAATGACGTGCTTAATGTTTTTATAGTAGCGATAAAGCTGGGTTCGGGCATTGCAGCCAATCATTCCAAGAGCAAGCCATTGTGACTGATGGCAGGGACTATTGCCGTAGAAAATACTGACGGCTCCGACCTCTGGAGTAAACGTCATAGGACCAATTGGAAAGGGGCGGTACAAGGTGGGTTGGTATTCAATTCGCGTAGAATCATAATCATGCACATCGATTAAATGCTTTGAATATTTAAAATTCAAATACGAGACATTTGCCCAATTCTCAAAAATAATTCCCGTCTGCGGAATGTCTAAGGGTTTTAAGCTTAAATTTAAGGTTGGCAGCTCTTGTTTGACTGTTTGGAAACCATTCACGCGGACGCGTGAATAAAAGCTGCCTATCCAATGCTCTTCTTGATGCCGGATTAAAAGCTGAGTGCGCTCCGAAGTGTCAAAATCAAAATCCCGGTCGTAATAGCTGCTTGGCATATCGCGGTCGCTAATCTTGTCGTAAGTCAAAAGGACATTCGTTTTATCATTGTCAAAACGGGTCTTGAACATTCCTTCGAAGCGAAAACGACATTTTTCATGAGTGTCTAAAAGAGAAGAATCTTTGGCCAGGTAGTTAATGCTTTGAAATTCGGTTTTATGGTCTAAAGAACGGTAGCGGGTTTCAATTCCTCCTCCCGGCCCTCTTGTTAGGCGATAATCAAAACGCACAAATGTTTTCCAGCGCTCCCATGAAAAAATTTCGTAAGTCAATCCAAAGCGCGGCCCTTGTCTTCCTCCCCATCTGAAGCGGTACTTGATTGGCGAATCAAAAATGGAGTCGAGATTGGCTGTCAGAGAGGGAATCCATAAAATGGGATACCGATGAAGGCGTATTTGCACTTGATTGGCTTTTAAATATTTTTCTTTTTCCACCAACACGCGGTGAGAGTAAATGCCCCATTCGGGAATATCTTTTTCGGAAGTCGTTACATAGCCTTCATAGATGAGATAGCTGCCATCCGGATGCAATTCTATTTTCTCTCCTCCAAAAAACCAAGGCTCGGCTGCTGTTCGTCCCTCAAAGATCACTCCTTCTTTCTTTTGAAAGTCGTAAAAGAGCTTCTTACCTACAAAAACATAGTCTCCGAATTCCAAAATCAGCTGATCTTCAGCTTCAATTGTTAAAACAGGCTGATTGTCGACCACTTTACGGGTATAACGGAGATTTAAAGCTTGAATGCGCAAATGTGGGGCCGTAATGACGCCTCCCTTCTCGGTTGTCAATACTCCATCGGAATAAAGCGGCTCTCTTAAATCAACAGTAATACCTTCTGCAAAGCCCTCTTCCATTAATTTGGCAATTTCTTGAGCGGAGCAAAGAGCATGAAATAAGGTAAATAGAATAATTCCTAAACTAATCAGAAGAGAATAAAAGGAAGGAAGGAAATGTTTTTTTGTCATGTATCAGTCTTGGTCTGCATTGAATCAATGCGGGGATTATAATGCACAAGCATTTATCTCTAAAGATGAGAAAAACTTTTAATTAAAATAGCCTCCGACTTGGATTGGATTTATTAAAATAATCTATAAGTTATTTAGTTTGAATATCTATTTGGTCATAGGAATAGGATGCGCTTATGGACTTTATCGTTTGTAACAACCTCTCAAAAATTTGTAGATCAGATCCAAAAACAATGGGAGTAGAAAGCTTGTAGAAAAAGCGCGTATTTGATCTCTCCTGTAGTTTTATATCAGTTTACCATCACTTTTTCATCCAACTTTGAAGTGGATTGCTTAACGGTCCGGAATAAATTTAAGTAATCTGATAAAAATTAAATTGGTTGCCTCTAAATATTTAAAAATATAAAAAATATTTTTTAATCAAACTGTCCTTCAGTCATTGCAAACCAAACAGAACTAACAGGCACGGAGGAGAATCTTTTCTGTGAAGCCAGTTCTTGTATTTGAAATATGCTGGGAGTTCAAATGGAATTAGCGCGTCTTAAATTATTTAAAATCTTTAGCCACTTATTTTTGAGCCTGTTTTTTCTTTGTTATAGTTATTTGCCCGCTGTTTGCGATCCTGCTGTCATTGCTATAGCAGGTGGAGGGGATCATTCTCTTACTTTGAAGAGTGATGGGACCGTATGGGCATGTGGACTCAATGGCTATGGTCAGTTAGGCAATGGAACGAATACGGATTCAACCCTTCCGTTGCAAGTAGGAGGGGGAACACCATTTACAGATGTAGTTAGCATAGCGGGAGGTGGTTTTCATTCTCTTGCCCTGAAAAGCGATGGAACGGTATGGGCGTGGGGACTTAATAACGGGGGTCAGCTAGGCAATGGGACGAATGCGAATTCTAATCTTCCATTGCAAGTAGGAGGAGGAACGCCATTTACAGATGTAGTTAGTATAGCGGGAGGAGGGGCTCATTCTCTTGCTTTGAAAAGCGATGGGACGGTATGGGCGTGGGGAATCAATAACTTTGGTCAGCTAGGCAATGGAACGAATACGAGTTCTAATCTTCCGGTGCAGGTCGGAGGAGGAACACCGTTAACAGATATTATTGCCATAGCTGGTGGAGGATCTTATTCTCTTGCTGTGAGAAGCGATGGAACGGTATGGATGTGGGGAGCCAATACCTTGGGTCAGCTAGGCAATGGAACGAATACGAGTTCTAACCTTCCGGTGCAGGTAGGAGGGGGAACACCGCTGACGGATGTGATTGCTATAGCCGGCGGATATACTCAGTCTCTTGCTGTGAGAAGCGATGGGACGGTATGGGCGTGGGGAGGCAATAGCAATGGCCAGCTAGGCAATGGGACGAATACGGATTCTAATCTTCCCGTGCAAGTAGGAGGGGGAACACCGCTGACGGATGTGATTGCCATAGCAGGAGGGAATGAACATTCTCTTGCTTTGAGGAGTGATGGAACGGTATGGGCGTGGGGAGGCAATAACTTGGGGCAGCTAGGGAATGGAACGAATGCGAATTCTAATCTTCCCTTGGAGGTTGGAGGGGGAACCCCGCTGACGAATGTGATTGCCATAGCAGCCGGAATAAATTATTCTCTAGCCCTGCAAAGCGATGAAACAGTATGGGCGTGGGGAGAGAATACCAATGGTCAGCTAGGCAATGGGACGATTACCAATTCTAACCTTCCTGTGCAAACAGTTGATTTGGTAGGGATTGAGGGATTAAAAGCAATAGCCAGTGGATCTTATCATTCCCTTGCCTTGAGAAGTGATGGAACGGTATGGGCGTGGGGATTTAATGGCTATGGTGAACTGGGAAATGGAACAAATACTGATTCCTCTCTTCCTGTACAGGTGGGAGGAGGGGTGCCGCTTACAAATGTGGTTGCCATAGCAGCGGGAAGGGAACAATCTTTAGCTTTGAAAAGTGATGGGACAGTATGGGCGTGGGGAGGCAATGCTAATGGTCAGCTAGGCAATGGAACAACTACTGATTCTTCCGTTCCTGTGCAGGTAGGAGGGGGGACGCCGCTTACAAATGTGAGCGCCATTGAAGCAGGAGGAAATTTCTCTCTTGCTTTGAAAGCGGATGGAACGGCATGGGCGTGGGGAGATAACACATTCGGTCAATTAGGCAATGGAACAAATATTAATTCTTCCATTCCCATACAGGTAGGAGGAGGAACCCCGCTTACAAATGTGAGCGCCATTGAAGCAGGAGGAAATTTCTCTCTTGCTTTGAAAGCGGATGGAACGGCATGGGCGTGGGGAGATAACACATTCGGTCAATTAGGCAATGGAACAAATAATCCTTCTAATATTCCCGTGCAGGTTGGCGGAGTAGGTCCTTTGACAAATATCATTGCCTTATCAGGCGGATCTTATCATTCTCTTGCTTTAAGGGAAGATGGGACGGTATGGGCATGGGGAGATAATGCCGATGGCCAGCTAGGTAATGGAACGAATGCTATTTCTTATATTCCCGTGCAGGTTGGTGGGATAACGCCGCTTACAAATGCGATTGCTATATCAGCGGGCGGATATTACTCTTTGGCTTTAATCGATGATGGCACGGTGCAGGCTTGGGGGTATAATAGCTTTGGTCAATTAGGTAATGGGACGAATATAAGTGCTAACCTTCCGGTACAGGTAGGAGGAGGAACGCCATTTACAACTATAAAAAATATTGCAGCTAGAGAGAGCCATGTGTTGGCTTTAAAAAGCGATGGCAGTGTGTGGGCGTGGGGAGATAACAACTACGGCCAGTTAGGGAATGGAACAACTACTTTTAGCTCTTCTATTCCTGTGGAAACAATATTCACGCCTGTTGTGATAGCTACGCCGGCAAACCAAACGATTGTTAGCGGAGAGACGACATCCATCCTTCTTGGTTCAAATATAAGTGGAACAACATTTAGCTGGACGGTGAGTCAAAATAACGTCTCTGGAGCTGCGAATGGTGCAGGGACAACTATCAGCCAAACATTAATCACAACAGCTAATGCACCCGGTACGGCCACTTATACAATCACTCCTATTAGTCCACAAGGATGCATCGGAACGCCTATGCAAGTCGTTGTGACGGTCGAGCCTGTCGCTCAATTGCTGGCTATTACCTCCTCTAATGCAGCCAATTTTGTCGTAGGGCAGCCTTCGAGTTTTACTGTGACAACGGCTGGATCTCCTATTCCTTCCCTGATTGTAATAGGACAGTTACCTATAGGCCTGGCCTTTATAGATAACGGGAATGGAACGGCGACGCTTTTTGGGACTCCGGTAAATGGGACCCAAGGGGTTTATTCCTTAACTATTGTTGCCAGTAATGGCGTTGCCCCTAATGCCGTGCAAAACTTTACCCTTATTATATCCGATAATGGAGGAGGAGGGGGAAGCGTAAATCCGCCTAGGCATGTGAGAGGCTCGCAAGGGATTAACTTGTGTAATGGGCAAGCAGACTTTGTCAATACCTTGACATGGAACGCCCCTTCTGGAGGAAATCCGGTTGTCGCTTATTACATCTATCGCAATAGCCTTAATCATTTGGTTAAAGTCGTGCCAGCCGGGCAGCCCCTGCAATTTAAAGACCGCCACCGCCAAATTGGAAGGGTGTATACGTATTTTATCGTTGCAGTTGATGCCTCTGGCAATGTGTCTGAGCCGATTAACCTAGTCGTCCGTCCACGTCCTAAAAAGATAACCTTTTGTCGATTAAAATTTAATCCCCTGCTGTTTCCAGAGTTTACTGAATAAGCAAGAGGGGACTTAATAAGTTTTAAGGCCGTTTGTTTACCCGATTTTATTGAAAAACTAGTCAAGCCACTGCATGAAAAAAAGGGCGGGCAGTTTTTCAATAAAATAGACAGGGAAGCTTCCCTATTGCCCTTACTAATTTTAAAAAAATGTATGTGATCCCTGCAGCTTTATCTCAGTTTATCATCACTTTTCATCTGACTTGTAAGTAGATTGTTTAGCGGCCTGGAATAATTTAAAGAATAACTTCACATGATAACTAAGAAAAAGAAGGAATTTAAGATCTGCAGTCGCTCTTCAACTGCACAAGTCGCGTGGCCTGTTTAGCCAAGCAGGCTTTTTTCTTATCTATGCCATTCGCATTTGAGTTTTAAGAGATCGTCTAAGAGGCTTTCTGTCTCTCGGTAATGGATTCGGATTGCCGGGTATCAATGAAGATCTGATAAAAATTAAATTGGTTGCCCCTAAATATAAAAAATATTTTAATCAAACTGTCATTCAGTCATTGCAAACCAAACGGAACTAACAGGCACGGAAGAGAATTCTTCGGTGGGGAGTAGGTTCTTTTATTTCAAATATTTTGGGAGTTCAAATGGAATTAGCGCGACTTAAATTATTTAAAATCTTTAGCCACTTATTTTTGAGCCTGTTTTTTCTTTGTTATAGTTATTTGCCCGCTGTTTGCGATCCTGCTGTCGTCGCTATATCAAGTGGGGCTTTCCATTCTCTTGCTTTGAGAGGTGACGGGACCGTGTGGGCGTGGGGAGATAATATTTTTGGGCAAGTAGGAGATGGAACATTTACCAATTCAGACATCCCTATTCCGGTGGGAGGAGGAACTCCATTTACAGATGCTGTTGGTATAGCGGGAGGAGGGTTTCATTCTCTTGCTTTGAAAAGCGATGGGACGGTATGGGCGTGGGGATATAACGGGTTAGGTGAGCTAGGCAATGGGACGAATGCAGATTCTAATCTTCCGGTACAGGTCGGAGGTGGAACGCCGCTGACGAATATTGCCGCCATAGCGGCAGGAAATGCGCATTCCCTCGCTTTGAGAAGCGATGGAACGGTATGGGCTTGGGGAGCCAATAGCAGCGGCCAGTTAGGCAATGGGACGAATGTAGATTCTAATCTTCCGGTGCAGGTCGGAGGAGGAACGCCGCTGACGGATGTGATTGCCATAGCAGGAGGGAATGGACATTCTCTTGCATTGAAAAGCGATGGGACGATATGGGCGTGGGGAGCCAATAGCAGTGGTCAGCTAGGCAATGGAACGAATAGCCCTTCTAATGTTCCCGTGCAGGTTGGAGGAGGGACGCCGTTTTTAAATGCCATTGCCATAGCATGCGGCAGCAATCATTCTCTTGCTTTGCGAAGTGATGGAACGGTATGGTCCTGGGGAGCCAACAACAGTGGTCAGCTAGGCAATGGGACGAATACGAACTCAACCCTTCCTTTACAGGTCGGAGGAGGAACACCACTGACGGATGTAATAGCCATAGCAGGTGGAGATATTCATTCTCTTGCTTTGAGAACTGATGGAATGGTATGGGCGTGGGGAGGCAATGCTAGTGGTCAGCTAGGTGATGGAACGAATGCGGAATCTGATGTTCCGGTGTTAGTAGGGGGAGGAACTCCTTTTATAAATGCCATTGCCATAGCAGCCGGAACAAATCATTCTCTAGCTTTGAGGGGCGATGGGATCGTATGGGCATGGGGGGATAATTCGCTAGGCGCTTTAGGCAATGGAACGACTACCAGTTCTAACCTTCCCGTGCAAACAGTTAATTTGTTAGGAAGTGAGGAGATAAAAGCAATAGCCAGTGGATCTTCTCATTCTCTTGCATTGAAAAGCGATGGGACGGTATGGGCCTGGGGATTAAATGCCTTTGGTGAACTGGGAAATGGAACAAATACTGACTCTTCCGTTCCTGTACAGGTAGGAGGAGGGACACCGCTGACGGATATCATTGCTATAGTAGCAAGAAGAGACCATTCTCTTGCATTGAGAAGTGATGGGACGGTATGGGCCTGGGGATCCAATGCTGATGGCCAGCTAGGCGATGGAACGAATACGGATTCCAATATTCCCGTGCAGGTAGGAGGAGGGACACCGCTGACAGATATCATTGCCATAGCAGCTGGATATTCGCATTCTCTTGCATTGAGAAGTGATGGGACAGTATGGGCCTGGGGATCTAATGTTAATGGTCAGCTAGGCGATGGAACGAATACGGATTCCAATATTCCGGTGCAGGTCGGGGGAGGCACACCGCTTACAAATGTGAGCGCCATTGGAGCAGGGGGATATTTCTCTCTTGCTTTGAAAGCGGATGGGACGGCATGGGCGTGGGGAGATAACACATTCGGTCAATTAGGCAATGGAACGAATAGTCCTTCTAATATTCCCGTGCAGGTTGGAGGAGGAGTACCATTGACAGCTGTCGTTGCCTTATCAGGCGGATCTTATCATTCTCTTGCATTGAGAAGTGATGGGACGGTATGGGCCTGGGGAAATAACCTCGATGGCCAGCTAGGCAATGGAACGACTGCTATTTCTTATACTCCGGTACAGGTCGGGGGAGGAATACCGCTTACAAATGCGATTGCTATATCAGCGGGCGGGTATTACTCTTTGGCTTTAATCGATGATGGCACGATGCAGGCTTGGGGGTTTAATAGCTTTGGTCAATTAGGTAATGGAACAACAACTAGTTCTGAACTCCCTGTGGTAGTAGGAGGAGGAACGCCATTTACAACTATAAAAAATATTGCAGGTGGAGAGAGTTATGCGATGGCTTTAAAAAGCGATGGCAGTGTGTGGGCCTGGGGAAATAACTTCTATGGCCAGTTAGGAAATGGAACAAATACTAATTCTTCTATTCCTGTGGAAACAATATTCACGCCTATTGTGATAGCCACGCCGGCAAACCAAACGATTGCTAGCGGAGAAACGACATCCATCCTTCTTGGTTCAAATATAAGTGGAACAACATTTAGCTGGACGGTGAGTCAAAATAACGTCTCTGGAGCTGCGAATGGTGCAGGGACAACTATCAGCCAAACATTAATCACAACAGCTAATGCACCCGGTACGGCCACTTATACAATCACTCCTATTAGTCCACAAGGATGCATCGGAACGCCTATGCAAGTCGTTGTGACGGTCGAGCCTGTCGCTCAATTGCTGGCTATTACCTCCTCTAATGCAGCCAATTTTGTCGTAGGGCAGCCTTCGAGTTTTACTGTGACAACGGCTGGATCTCCTATTCCTTCCCTGATTGTAATAGGACAGTTACCTATAGGCCTGGCCTTTATAGATAACGGGAATGGAACGGCGACGCTTTTTGGGACTCCGGTAAATGGGACCCAAGGGGTTTATTCCTTAACTATTGTTGCCAGTAATGGCGTTGCCCCTAATGCCGTGCAAAACTTTACCCTTATTATATCCGATAATGGAGGAGGAGGGGGAAGCGTAAATCCGCCTAGGCATGTGAGAGGCTCGCAAGGGATTAACTTGTGTAATGGGCAAGCAGACTTTGTCAATACCTTGACATGGAACGCCCCTTCTGGAGGAAATCCGGTTGTTGCTTATTACATCTATCGCAATAGCCTTAATCATTTGGTTAAAGTCGTGCCAGCCGGGCAGCCCCTGCAATTTAAAGACCGCCACCGCCAAATTGGAAGGGTGTATACGTATTTTATCGTTGCAGTTGACGCCTCTGGCAATGTGTCTGAGCCGATTAACCTAGTCGTCCGTCCGCGTCCTAAAAAAATAACCTTTTGTCGATTAAAATTTAATCCCCTGCTATTTCCAGGGGCTACAGAATAAATTGAATGATTTAATAAATTCCGAATTAATTTAACTGTCGGAATTTTATTGACAAGATCTTTAGAAAAGCTGGCTAAGCCTTCCATGTAAAGGCTTAGCTGGTTTTTTAATTAAAATGGATGGGAATTTTTGCTCATTTATCGGCTAGCAGTACATTTAAAAAAAACTCTAAAGCAGTTGTAGAAGATATTAAATCCAGGAAGCAATCTTAACGATTTTAATACGCCTCTAACAGTCTTTAATTAAATGATTTTTTTATTTTCACGGATTTTTGAAGTTTTAAATGGAATTAGGGAAATGAAATCGTTTAAGATTTTAGCCATTTATTTTTGATCTTATTTTTTCTTTGCTGGAATTGTTTACAAGCTGCTTGTGATTTAACTTTCATCGCTACAGCGGCTGGAGGAAGTCATTCTCTTGCTTTGAGAAATGATGGGACAGTGTGGGCTTGGGGAAGGAATTTTAATGGCCAGTTAGGAGATGGAACGACTCTAGATTCTAGCCTTCCGGTGCAAGTTGGGGGAGGAACCCCGCTGACAGGCGTCATTGCCATAGCTGGCGGAGGAAGCCATTCTCTTGCCTTGAAAAATGACGGCACGGTATGGGCGTGGGGAAATAATGGCAATGGCGAACTTGGCGATGGAACGTCTATTGATTCTCCTATTCCCGTGCAAGTGGGTGGTGGGGGGCCATTTACAAATGCGATTGACATAGCGGCCGGAAATTTCCATTCACTGGCTTTAAGAAGTGACGGCAGTGTATGGGCATGGGGAGATAATGGTGGCGGCGCGCTAGGCAATGGAACATTTATTGATTCTTCTATTCCGGTAGAAACAATCTTTACCCCCGTTGCGATAGCCACACCGGCAAATCAAACGATTGTTAGCGGAGGAACGACATCCATCGCGCTTAGCACGAATCTACCTGGAACAATTTTTAGCTGGGAAGTGAATCAAATCGGTACGCTCGGAACGGCTAATGGAATAGGAACAACGATCAATCAAACATTAGTTACCACAGGAAATACGCCTGGAACAGCCACTTATACGGTCACTCCTATTACCTCACAAGGATGCATAGGCACTCCTATTCAAGTCGTTGTGACGGTCGAGCCTTTACCACCCTCTCTGGTTATCACATCGCTCCATACAGCTAACTTTGCAGTAGGGCAGCCTTCCAGTTTTATCGTGACAGCGATCGGATCGCCGACTCCCTCCATTGTTGCCATAGGAAAGTTGCCTGCAGGCCTGATCTTTGTGGATAATGGGAATGGAACAGCGACGCTTTTTGGGACTCCGGTAAATGGAACACAAGGAATTTATTCTTTAACTATTATAGCTAGTAACGGCATTGCTCCTAATGCCATGCAAAATTTCACCCTTATAATATTATCGGGCGGAGGCGTAAAACCGCCTAGGCATGTCAAGGGCTTTCAAGAGATTAGCCTATGTAAAAAGCACGCGGATTTTGTCAATATCTTGACATGGAAGGCCTCTGCAGGGAGCGGTGCTGCCGCTTATTACATCTATCGCAATAGCCTTAATCACTTAGTTAAGATAGTGCCAAGCGGAGAGCCTCTGCAATTTGAAGACCCCCATCGCAAGCCTGGAAGAACATATACGTATTTTATTGTCGCTGCCGATGGGGGTGGCAATATATCTGAGCCGATTAGGCTAGTTGTCCGTCCCCTAGGAGAATAACGACATGTTGGACACACTTTAATGCCTCTCTACTTTTGGGTATGGAATAAACCGGATTAAGTTTTAAAGGTATTTGCTTGCTCGATTTATTGAAAACTAGCCAAGCCATTGCATGAAAAAGGGTGGCGGTTTTTCAATAAAATAGAAATGAAAGCCTTTAGATTGCCCTTACTAAATTTAAGCCAGCGCTTATTCTTATTGCGTCGCGCGCAATAAAAGTCCTGCCAAAGCATATTTGTTTTTGGAATGCCCGGAAGCGATAGCTTCTATTAAGGCTTCAATTCCCGGGATATCTTGATTGGTAGCTAAGGACTCATAGGCCTTGATGAGAAGCTGAGAGGTTTCTTCAGGAGTTAAAACATATCCTTGGCTATTCCATTTCCATGGGATAAAAGGCTGAAACCGAATAAATTCCGTTTGACTTTGATTTTTGACCCACTGACGCAACTGGTCATCATATGGGCCAGGCTCTTGCAGGCGGTATAGTGTTAAATTGCAATAATGGCGGACAAGAGGAGCGCCTAGCTTTTGCTGGTAGGTCTTTAAGCAATTAATTGCTTCTAAGGAGCCAATATCTTCTAAAAGCTCTGCAGTTAAGGGGACGAGATCATTTTGCTGGGCTGCAAAAATTTGATGGGCAATGCGAATGAAATCCGCTTCTGATTGTTCTCTAATCATTTCCAGGATAGATTCTTTCAATTCCAGATGATCTTCGTAAGCGCTTATATCGTCTTGCAAGATTTGATTAGCGGAAGGAATGATTTTCCAGGCTTTAAAAACTTTTCCAGGAGAATGGGTAGGACTGAAGGCTAGATCGCGTTTATCGCGGATCAAGATTTCTTTTATATGCTCAAAAGCTTGAGGATGCCGTTGATGAAGCAAGGCAATAATGGCATTGAAACGAATCTGCATATCCGGGTGTTGCAGAAGAGGAAGCAAGGCTTTTGCATGATCAAGCATCTCCCCTAAGGCTGCAATGGCAAAAATGTCTCCTTTTTGAGCCGCTGATTCAATGGCTTGCAATGCCTCTTCTTGCCCTAATCGATAAAGCGCTTGCCGGGCAGCTAAGGCGACTGTCGGATATTGCGAAGAAGCGAGCTTGTTTAATTTGGTAAGCGATTGTTCATCCTTAAATAGTCCAAGCGCATAGGCGCAAGCTTCTTGCTGGCTAAAATGAGAATGAAGCGCTAACTGCCTAATTTGGGGCAGCAGATCATCCCTTTGATATTTGGCCAAACTTAAAATCGTGGCGAGGCGGACATCTTCCGAAGAATGAAGAAGAAATTTACGCAAGATGCGCATGGCTTGGGGAGTGCCTGCTGCAGCTAATAAAGGGGGATAGAGAGGCAGCACAGCTTTAGGGGTCTTATACATAAGCGATTCAGTTTGATTGACCGCTTGAGGATGCTTCTTTAAGCACAGTTGATGGGCAGCTTCAAAGCGTACAAGCAATTGATCAGACCCCATCGCTCGTAAAAGAGCCTGATCGGCTTGATCATGCTGGAGTTGAGCCAAAGCTTTGAGGGCAACAACCTGAATTTGAGGGTAACGGCTCTTTAGGCCTTCTTCCAGAATGTAATAGGCATCCTCATGAACGGAGACGCTTGCTCCAAAAAGAGCGAGCAATTGAATTTCTGGATCAGACTGGCGAGCGCCATAATCTAAAAGAGCCAAGCCTATTTTATGCAGAAGCTCAAAATCGTGCCTGCCCGTTTGCTTAGCGGCAGCTTGATATAAATTTAAAGCTTGCTGATGCTCTCCTTGCTGAATAAGAAATAAAATGCGTCCCTCTTCCGGTGAAAAAGAAGCGTGAGCCCAGATAGGAGAAATAAAGAGGAAAAGAGAGCAAATAAATTCAATACAGCCCTTCATATGCATGACTAGCGATCAGCCTTTTAAATGTTTCCAAAGATCAATGCCGACTTTTTTTAAAAGATTTTCCAACGCATTTAGAGGAAGTCCCATTACATTGTAATAACACCCCTCAATGCGCTTGGCAATCAAGCCGCCTGGCCCTTGAATCATATAGCCCCCCGCTTTATCCGCACAATGCAAAGTTTGTTGATAAAGCCGGATTTGTTGATCCGTTATTTCATTAAACAAAACTTTTGTTTCTTCAATTTGCTCAAAGAGCTGATCTTTATAAGATAAAGATAGGCCAGTAAAAACACTATGCCAATGACCCGCTAGCGTTTTCAAATATTCAAAAGCCTCTTGCTCATCACGTGGTTTCCCAAAAATTCTTTCATCTTTATAGACAATGGTATCGGCTGTCAGAATAAGGGCATCGGGATATTGCTTGCGAAGAAGCTCGGCTTTTCCCCTCGAGAGAATAAGAACATATTCCATAGGATTATTCTTAAAAGGAATGGCGTCTTCGTCAAAGGAAGAAGCAACTTGGGTAAAAGGCAAGTTAAAATAACTCAATATTTCTCGTCGCCTGGGAGATTGAGAACCTAGAATAAAGTGCATATTGTCTCTTAGGATATGAACGTTTGAGGAAAAAGATAGGGAGTATGGCTATCTAAGTTAAGTTTAGGACAATAAAGTTGCAACTGTGTTTTGAGCTCCTGCTCTTTTTTTCTTAATTGATTGTAAGTCAACCCCTCTTCAATAAAAAAGCCTATATAAGGCTTTTCTTGGCAATAAGCTTCAACCAAATCATTTTCTTTCTGCCATTTGCCTTCTTTCCATCGAGAACTTTGATTAAGATGCATTTTTATTTCGCCATTAAGCAGATAACCAAGGAAAATGCGGGTCTCGATTTTATTTGTCATAAAGACGTTTTCTTTATAAAAATTTAACAAAAAATTTATTATTTAATTAGGTAAATACTTTAAATTAGAATTAGCTAGATGATCCAACTAGGGTGGATAATTATGTTTAATGAAGCCCTCTCTCGCTGGAATCCCTTTAATGTCTTTGGGTCAGAGATTGAGATAGAGGATATCATACGCCATCCACTTCAACATAATGAAACGCTCATGCAAGACAGCCGCGGTCGTTTTCATCGTATCACTGCTCCTGCCAGCCAAGCCTCTTTTTGGGATAAATTGATTTTTTGGATTCAGACACACCTTAATCAAAAGGGCCATTTGGATGCAATTGATAACATTATTTTATCTTTTCAGGAAAGAGTTTTACAACAGCCTATTTTAGCCGCAGAGGAATTGAAAGCAATCAAAGCTAAAATGGAGAGCTTGAAATCCCTAAAGAATGATTATTGCTTTACCCATTTACATTTAGGGGATCCGTTAAGTATTGATTTGCGATTAAAAGCCATTGAAGATCAGGCTTATTCTATTTTTGAGAAAAGCATCCAACAAATGGCTAAAGAGCAAGAGGATGTCCGTAGGAAGCAATTTGTGATTTTTACACAAGCCATGCAAATCGCCTTGGCGCGCTTAAATAAGGAATATTTAATAAGCTTGAAACAATTGCGCTTTCTCGTCGTTTCCTTTCCGCCTCAATTGACAATTCTTTTTCAAGACAGGATCGAGAATATTCGCTCTCGTCTTTTCCTTATTCAGCAATTGAATGATCAAATTGTTATTATGAAAAAAGACCACCAAGGCAAATTTACCATTTCCGGCGTGGATGCGTATTTAGAACAAATTCGCTCTCAATTGCGTTTGGAAATTGAAAAAATCAAAGTGGAAATAGATGTTTTAATTGAGAACTTGAAGATTAATCACCATATTAACCCATTGAAAGAACAAATAGCAGAGTTTCTAGTTTCCATCGGAATTCACTTAGACGAAGAAAAGGAAATAAAAGAGAAAAAGTTGCCTTCCCCTATTCAATGTTTGCTAGAAGAAATCGAACAAATTAAGCGGGCATTGATTTAATGACCTGAAATTTGGTAGTGCTAAACTGGTAAGAAAGAGAATGGCTATACAAGATATGAAAAGCAAAATTTTCGCTGCTTAGAATGCAGCAATAAGAAAAAATGATCAATGGTTATGGCTTATCTTATAAGAAAAGTCGGCAAGTTCTTACAAGGCAAGTCGGGCCTCGTGATAAAAAGACAACCGAACTTCTTTTTGCAAAATTGCCCGAATCATTAAAAAAGCCATATTTCACAGATAAGTTTAATGTCTACTATGAGACCATTCTTTGGAGTCAACACCATCCAGTTAGCAAATAATCTGGTCAGACGAGCGACATTGAAAGATTTAATTGTACACTCAGACAGAGATGTTCACGGCTTGTAAGAAAAATTCTCTCTTTTTTCTAAGAAGTTAGCCAATCATATTGGATTAATAAAGTATTTTATTTGTGACTATAATAGGCAATTAAGAGCCTTACCTGTTTAGAGACTGTCGTCGAATTAAACTTTTAGCTATATTATAGACCTAAAAGGGTCTAAAAATGACATATAAACCTTATCCAACAGATCTGACAGATAAAGAATGGGAAGTCATCGAATCCTTATTACCACAAGCAAGAAGAGGGGCGGGTAAAAAGCCCAAATACTCAAGAAGGCGAATGTTCGATGCAATATTTTATGTACTAAAAACAGGGTGTACATGGAGGGATTTACCTCATGATTTTCCTCCTTGGAAAGCGGTCGACTCGCAATACAGGAGATGGAAAGAAAAAAACGTTTTTGAAAGCATCCATCATCATTTAAGGAGAAGTCTTAGACAACTGCTAGGGAAAAATAGGGAAGCTAGTGTAGCAATTGCTGATAGTCAAAGCGTTAAAACAACAGAAAAAAAGGGCTATGCGGATTTGACGGGGGCAAGAAGGTTAAGGGTCGGAAAAGACATCTATTGGTTGATCACTTTGGATTAGTCATAGAAGTTGCTATATCGGCTGCTAATTGCAATGATAGAGATGGCTTGAGAGTCAAGATGTCTAAAATAAAATTAAATAATAGGCAGCCCCCCCTCTCTTATTTACCTGGATGCAGGCTATATAAGTGAGAATCTAGAAGAAGAGATAAAAGAATTTGGCTGTCGAATTGAGATTGTTAAGCGAAATGATAAAAGTTTTAAAGCCTTGCCAAAGAGATGGATAATTGAGAGAACTTTTGCATGGCTGGGTAAATTTAGACGTTTAAGCCAGGATTTTGAGCAATACGCCACAACTATCGAAAATATGATTTATCTTGCTATGACCAGACTTATGCTTAAACAAATAAGTAAATTAATTTAATTCGACGACAGTCTCTTAGCATTACCTAAGATTTGATAAACTTACATTATTTTTTTCTTTGCATTAGTAGTTATTAAGGTTCTCGGTTTGGTTTATTAAAATAATGTCATATTTGCTTGAAATTAAAAAAATTGAGAGCGTATTGAGCAACTTTTTGATGAGAATGAAAAGAGGTGATAAGCTCTTGATTTTGATTAAAAGTTTTTTCTGGTTTTTCTTTGATTTGGTCGGAAGTGATAGAAAGAGTATCTGCGATTTTTTGTATTTTTTGTTCATAGTCGGAAAGTAAAAGCAGTACTTGTGAGACCCGATAAGCGGGCATCTCGCTAGGTCTTTTTCCACTTTTAAATTGATACTGGATTGCTTGAATATCTAGGGTTGAAAAAATATTTTGATCAAATAAAAACTCAACGATCGCTGATTTCTTATAGACAATTGAGGAAAATAAAAGAGTTTGTTTAATAGAGTCAAAGCGTGGATCTTGATTCATTTTTTCATAAAGAAATTTAAAAATCGGTAAGAAATCATAATATGGTCTTTTTTCTGAAAGAATTGATTGAATCGGCAATTCTTGTTTTTGATTGATTGTTGAATAAAGACAAAGCTCTGGATATTGATCCATTAAAAATTCCACTCCTGAAAAAGAGCTTTCAGAAACAGCTTTAAACAAAAAATCAGATTTTAGTCCATCTATTTGTTCGGACCAATTTATATAGGTCTGATTCCAAACATACAAAATGAGCTCTCGATCATCTTTTGTAAAAACAAGATTTAAAATATTCAACGCTTGGTCGATTCGCGATAAATCATTTGCTCCTTGGCTAATAAGAAATTTAACCATGGGAAGTATATTTTTTTTTGAACAACAGAAGGCTGTTTGAAGAGGGGTCAAGCCGCTTTTATCGACTTCATTTACATTAAATTTATATTTTGCAATTATGAAACTGATAAAAGGAATATCTTGGCTTTTAATAAATGAATTTAAAACTCCTTGGGTTTCTATTTTTCCTAGCAAGTAATCGATAACTTCTAAAGATCTGGCTTGAATCGCAATATCGATCGGATACCTATCGATAATTTTCAAATTTAAATTTTCATGAGTACAATCGACCCATTTCTTTACTTGTTCCAATACTCCTGCTTGAATAAGAAAATCAAAATATAACTTTCGGGCCTCTGACCTTGGATATTGATTATTTATAAGTTCTAGCGAAGGTAAAATATGGTGATCAAAACGAAGAGGAAAACCAAAAACCGACCGTAAAGAATTTTCCGTAAAAAAAATATGTTCTTGTAAAGTACCATTTTCTTCCAGTCTAGTTATTTCTTCAAAATTTATTTCTTCAAAATTCGAGTTGAAAGGAGAGATCAAATGCGTTGTAATTGTCTCTTCTTCTTCCAAATTATGAAAACGTGAGTTTTGGAGAGGTTCTGCGTTCACATAAGCGGAAAAAAGGAGAGGATTTTGTATGTAATGAAGCGCATGAATGAGTTCATGTCCTAAAGTAATAAAGCTGGTGCTAACAAGAGGTTGAAGCTCTCCAGTCGTGGGAGAACGCATAATGGAATGGGGATCGTTTTCATTTATTTCTATGGTGGGTGTTGTATCTCGATATAAAAATCGCGATCCAGAATCCGATGTCAATTTTATTACTAGATTTTTGTTTTCATTTTTATAGCTTGGAATAATTTGGTCGATTAATGCCCGACCGAGTTTTCTTGTCATTAATAATTTTAACATTTCCCCTATTTCTTTCTTATTTGAAGTCTCTATGAGGCAGGGCGTTTGCTGTTGAATAATCTGTTGGTGAAGCAAAACGATTCGGTGTAATTCGTTTTCTTTAATTCCGTTTAACGGCATGAGTCCTTTATATTCATTTTTAAAAACAATTAAATCAGTACCAAAAAAAAGATGGGAAGGGTCTTGGATGGATTTAAAAACGATCTCTTGCAATTGATTTTTACCAGCTTTCATTTGATCGTTGTTGTCAGTATTAGAAACCGGTTGTTCAGTTGCTCCTAACTTTTGAATCCTATCTTTTTTCAAAGAATTAGAAGTGCGATCAAAAGAGGAAAAAAGCTGACTACCTAAGTTTTCTGCTTTTATCTTTTCAGAAAAGTTGTCCTCTTTATTAAGAGGTTCTAATCCATAAAAATGATGCTTTAAATCAGTATTATTAGATAAAGGATTCATGTTTTTATCATTGTTTATTGATTCTTTTATTAAATTTATTTTAATGCTAAAATGTTAATTTATTATAAAAATAAATTAAATTATTTTATTTAATCGATTTTGAGGATGTTAAATAGGTGAAATTATTCAATAAAATGATAGTTAAATAAGTTTGTTGTTATAATTTAATGAAAAAGAGTAATGAAATGCTAATACTGTAGATCAGATTTGGTAAAAAAGAATAGTTAAGATATAAAAAGCAAAATTTTCGCTGTCGGGAATGCGGCAAGCAATTTAGCAAAAACAGAGAAGATAAAATCATTAATGAACAAATAAGAAAGTTTGTAAGAAAAGCACTTTTAGAAAGAGTTTCTCTTATTTGTCGAATTTTTGATGATAGTATGCGATTGGATTTTATTGACTTCATAATAGGGAATTTACCAGAAGATTTAAACATAAAGTAATTGTAAATGAGGAGAATGAGCTTTGGAGTTATGGAGGTAAAAAATGATCAATGGTTATGGCTTGTTCTACATAAAAAGAGTCGGCAAGTTCTTACAAGGCAAGTCGGGCCTCGTGATAAAAAGACAACCGAACTTCTTTTTGCAAAATTGCCCGAATCATTAAAAAAGCCATATTTCACAGATAAGTTTAATGTCTACTATGAGACCATTCTTTGGAGTCAACACCATCCAGTTAGCAAACAATCTGGTCAGACGAGCGACATTGAAAGATTTAATTGTACACTCAGACAGAGATGTTCACGGCTTGTAAGAAAGACTCTCTCTTTTCTAAGAGCCTGTTAAAAAACTTGGTTTGTCAAACGTTTTAGCATTAATTTAGACATTGCCAAATAGATAAAAGCTTCAGAAGTTGAGGGATAATATTCATAGTCTTTACTCAATCTTCGATACCTTCCAA
>NZ_FCNU01000011.1:300000-396984 GCF_001545115.1 Candidatus Protochlamydia phocaeensis | reverse complement strand
GTGGTCCTGTTTTTTTGCCCATAAGCATTGTAGTCGGTATAGGTATGCTTTTGTTCGGGTGTGCCTAGGCCTTCTATGCAGCTGGTTTCCTGCCCCATTTCATTATACGTCCAGCTATTGATCGATTTTTGCTTTTCTTACTTTACTATAAAGTTATTTCTTTCCTAAAAATTACTCGCCTAAATTTCAAAATTTAATTATAAACAATCAATTCTTTTTTCCAGATAGAATCTCAACTTAAGGAGGAGAACAATGTTACGGTTAAGCTATTTCAAAGTCTTTATTTTCTTGATCACTATATTAACAACTTTTTCATCCATAGCAAAAACAGAGATAGATTCTTACATAGAAGATACTGATAAGCACCAAATTTATGTGACAATAGATCGAATTATTATATTAAATGAAGGAATCTATGTAGATTTGGAACATGGTGGATTAGTCCCAGTTAAGAATGTTACGTGGCTACAAGATGGATTATGTTTAATTGTTTTGTACAGAGATCCAGATTGTGGACATGCTGTTTATTGCCCAAATTGTGGAGGATGCAATCCACGCAATAGATGTCCATCTCGCTGTAAATGTCCGCCAAGACGCTATTAAAATAAATAAGGAAATTAAAATTCTAAACCCAGTGTTCTATCTGGAAAAATTTAAGACGTGAATTATGTTTTCTGGAAAATCAAATAATAGTTTAAAGCTTCTTTTCTTTTTTATTTTATGCCTTAAACCTATTTTGGGAAATGCCGATTTATTAATCACTTTATCTGAAAAGGATAAAAATTCTCTTTCAGAATTTTTTCATGCAGTTTTATGGGGATCCGAGGTGGGGTATGTATTATATGGAGAAAAACCTATATGCATTGAGTCTTATAGTATGGGTCATGCCGATTGCAGTGGAAAAATGGCTCAGCATATCCTGACGTCTATAACGGAAGGGGTAAGAGTCTGGAAAAAATTGCTTTTGCCTTCAGAGACTTCCAATTTTATTTTTCTCATGAAAGAAGGCGTTGATGAAAATGATAGACCTTGCTCCCATATCATTTTTATTAATAAAAAAGCATTTCACAAGATATTTTCCGGCCATTCTTCTCTTTTTCGTTATGCATTAGGGCCCGAATTAACGGCAGATAAATTGTTACAAGAAATTAAGAGTAGTAAGCTAGATTTCTTTTCTTTTTTTAAAAATGATAAGGCTTTAATAGGCATTTTACTTGGTTTCGGATTAGAGAATTCTTTATATGTTAGTCGTTTTGAGCAAGTTCTAGAAGTTTTAGATGCTCCTCAAATTTCTAAAAAACTCGATTTGGCAATTCCCACTTTTCTTAAAGAGAAAAACAAGAAATTTATGCCGCCCTTTGAGCAATTTCCTATTAGGCCTAGTTTAGGATATGATTCTTTAGCTCAAGAACTCAATGTGATTGAAAATAAAATAGACATTGCTTCACCAGCTCTTGAGAATTATGCTCCAAAATTGATTTTTGGAAGAGTTGCAGATAGCTCTAACTCATCAGATGAATTAATAAATTCCTATCAAGAGACTCAATTAAAAATTATCAATGTGTTAGATCATTCTCAATGGCTTGAGCAAATTCTATCTCAATTTTATGGAGAGTCAGTAAAAATCCTTGTTAAGAATAAGAAAGAGGGAAAAGATACTCTTATAAATGACAAAATAGATTTATCGAATGTAGTTGCACAAGCAGTCCTTAATCGTTTTCAGGATGAATTTGATGGAGAAAAAAGAAATCAATTTGAAGAATTAATTGAAGGGATGAAAGCAGCAGAAAAGAAAATAGATGCTCATTATCTCGCCCCTTTCTTGCCAAGAGTAGAAGGTCAATTATCTTTTCATAGCCAGGCCTTTTTGATCGGTTTTAAAATATGGAGTTATTATAAATTCAATAAATTTATTTCCCTGTCTTCTGTTATCTCTCATTTACAGGATATGGTAAAAGCTAAAATTTCTTCAGTGCAATCAAATCAGATTCCTAAAGCCCTCGCTTTTATTTATCATAATATTTTTGAAAACATTGATAGGCATGAAAGGCAATTAGCCCTTTCACATTTTCAGACGCTTGAGAAAAGGCTAAATTTAGATATTATATGCTTAGAAAAAGATCGTCTTTATTATCAGCAAATGAATCCTGGTATGGGAGCTTTTATAGGCAAGGATGCGCTCATTCACGTATCGTATACTTTAAAAACAATGCATGGAAATATTGTTGAGGATTGTAGCACAGGAACTGTCTTAAACTTAACTCGTGCAATAAAAGCATTTCGCGCTAGTTTCCCATCGATGAGAATTGGCGAGGAAGGCATCCTATTCATTTATCCGGAATGGGGAATAAAAAGTTATCTTTCCCCTCCTTATTTTTCGCCCTATTTAATTGCAGAATTTAATATTAAAGGATTAGAGCAATAAACAGTAGAAATCAAGGTTCGATGCGCCTGCGTTTCGTCGGATTTAAGGGGGCTGGACGGCCTCTTTCCTGATCGTTTATTTCATGCTTTAAAGTGTCATGCTGTTTTTCAATTCCTTGGATTTCCGCTTTTTTATAGCTTTCATGGCGGATTTCGCGATTTTCTTCCTGTTCACGGATGCGTTTTTTCTTTTCTGCTGCAACCCTGTCTTTTTCTTGTTGCTTGGCTTCCATAGCCCTTTCAGCAGCTATGACATTTTTGACTATGCTTTCAGGAGTCGCAAGAAGCAATTTCAAAGAATCGACATCGGTCTTCTTTTTCTCTGTTTTTTTCTCAGGGGATTCGGCTGGTGGGCGGAAGCTTTTAAGGGGATTAGGATGGCGGGCATGTTCGCGCTGAACATCTTCTCTTTGTTCGTTTTGCTTGGCTTTTTCTGTTTCTAAGCGGGCAGCAACAAAATTGTCAACTAAAGTGCGGATGCTGGCATGCATGGTATCATGCATATCTTTGTCTATGATAACGATTTCATATTCGATTGGATTGCCGTGTTCATCATGAAATTCAAGTTTTTGCTGATGAAGAGTGTCCGCCTTTTCTTGGGTGGTAAGCAAAGCCAATTTGCCGCTTGGCAGTTGAACGGCGGTATAGATATTATCAAATTGGCTAGCGGGCAATTTTTGAGCCGCTGCGCTAGTCATATTTTTATACACAGCCTTGCCGTTCGTATCAAGGCTAGCAAGCGCAAAAGCATTCTTTAGGGTTGGGTTTGCAATTTCATTACGAATAAAAGTCGCATCGTTTTCGGATAAATCATTGATATGTGTATGAGGAAAAATAGGCACCGATCCAGGTTCTTCTTGTTGCCCTAGCGTAATATTGATCGGAGTAGCAATTGGGGATGGCTTGGGCTCTTGCAAAGGTTGAATGGGAATTTTTTCTAATTGACTATGAGTAGAATTTACGGATTTAATCAGGGCAGAATCATTTGGAACAGAAGGACTAATTGGATTTGCCGTTCTGCCTGCAATACTGCCAGTGCCATTTGTTCCCAGCGCTTTATTATTTTCTTCTGAACTAGAAGTTTGTACAGGACCATAATCTTGTCTACTAACATGCATAATACCTCGCGTGGAAAAAGCCAATAGATATGATAATACATGTTAAATATTATTATAATTTATTTAAATTAATTAGGCTACCAATAAAAAAGCCTAGATTAATTTCTAGGCCTTTTATAAATTAACGGAAAATTACTGTATTTACTTTGAAGGTTGCAAAAAATACTCATAGACTACTTTAGAAGAGCCTTCAAAATGTCCGTTTGCTTTTTTCAAACCATATTTTTCAATATCCTGGCCAAAAGCAATTTCCAAGGTCGCTCCATCCGCTTCGTTTTCGAAAAAAACGCTTACCGTTTGTTTTTTCTCTAATTTTGCTACCATAAAAATTTTAATTAAATTAGCAGCAGATAAAGTAAGAAAAGGTTCGTCCGAAAAAAGTTTAAGCTGTCTAGCAAATGGATTTGGCAGCGCTTCTTCAAGAGCTTTTCTCAAATTTCCCATGCTATATTCATTATTAAGAAATCGAATATTCCCTTCTGAAGGATATTTTTTTATAAATTCTTCAATGCTTGATAAGTGTCGATGAGAAGCTAAGAATTCCCGAGGAGCGGATGTAAATAAAGCGGGATTTTTTCTGAACTCATCTTTGAAGGGATCTTCTTTGAGAACGCTTTCTAATTGTTCTAATAAAAGATTGTAGGTATTTTCATCTATCATTCCTCTTTCTCTTATTTGCGCCCACTTATTTTTAATTGCTTCTACTGTACTATCAAAAGCATTTTGAATTTTTGAAGCGCTAGGGTCAATTTCAAGCCCTCTTTTTAGCTGTAGAAGGGCTTCTCTAATAGAATTCATATTAGTGCAATCGACGCCTTTATAGCGGGTAATCAAATGATCTAAATAATGAGGAACTGGGCTAAAATAATTGGATTTTTTTACCACTTTGGCACATTCTTCAGCATAAACTACATAAGAATCTTCGACTTGTTTTTGGGATGCAATACTTGCTATTGATAAACTAGCATCAACAGCTTTAACTCGTGTGGGAACATGGTCAGGGGTTTTTTCAAGTTGAATATGTAAATTTGAAAAACTAGATTTTACATCTTCTGCCTTTTTAGAAGATAATTTATAGCTTGAAGACAATGTCAAGCTTAATTCTGAGCTTGTTTCCGCTCCTGATTCCACTTTCGAAGAAGGCGTTACTACTCTTCCTTTAAGAGAAGAAGCTGTTGAATTTTCATTCGAAGCAATAGGTGGGGAGGGTAAGGGCTTTAAGTTTTTTGCTGGTTGGCTGTTGTTCATTGGCATGGAATGCTGAATTGGCATCCTTTGAGTGCTAACAGGGCTATTTTCATTCATAATCTAATTCTCCATCAAAATTAGTTTTTAATCTTAATCTAATATTAACAAAATCATAAAAAAAATCTAAATTATTTTCAAGTTTAAGAGAAGTAAGTCTTTTCTTAATGTTTATATAAACTTAATTTTATCATATTCGATATTTAAAGATTTATTTAATATTGTTTTATTTGTTGATGATTAAAGTTTACAAAATTGAATAAAAAAACTTATAATTATAATAGAATATATTAGTAAATAATTATTGGTGCAATTATGAGCATTCATGAAAGTACAGGTCTTCCTCCCACTCCTATAACGGTAACTGTTGAACCCTTGCAAACTTCTACTAAGCCAGTAAAGTCGGCAAGTGATAATGGAACTTTACAAGTAGGCGAAACTCCTCAAAAAGTCGAGCATCCTTCTTCTTTAAAACAGGTTGATTCTCATACAGCGCGAGAGGGGATGAATAAGGGAGGTGGGGAAACTCTTAAGGAATTACAAGATTTCAATTTTGATATTAATATTACCCCACTAGAAGATACTCAATTAGTGCAGGATACGGTTGCTAATACGTCTCCACTTAAGGAAGTTATCCAGGGATTTACGGAACAACCTGAAGATTTATTAGAGGGTTTACCAAATGTAGGAGGGCAACCAGAGCTTATTCAACAAATTCACATAGATGATCCTATTCAACAAGAGAAGGTGAACGAAGCGCCTAGAT
The DNA here is from genome assembly GCF_001545115.1 of Candidatus Protochlamydia phocaeensis. NCBI lineage: Bacteria > Pseudomonadati > Chlamydiota > Chlamydiia > Parachlamydiales > Parachlamydiaceae > Candidatus Protochlamydia > Candidatus Protochlamydia phocaeensis. Next base: position 391,431 of record NZ_FCNU01000011.1, on the reverse strand, counting down.
CTCCGCGCTCTGGAACCGTTACGCCTGAGGAATCGGAAGAAGGCTCGCCTGTAAATTCGGAAGAATTAACTCAAAGATTAGACGAATTACACTTACAAGATTCAACGCATCCCGAGCCGGGCACAGTACCTCAAGAGAGAGGCGAAGAAATTGATGTTAGCCGGACGGGTACGCCACCCACATCTACGCCTGCTCCTACTCTACAAGGGCTTCAAGCTAAATATACCGATAAATTTGAAATAGACAAATCTCCTGCCGTTCATTTGAAGAAAATTAAAGAAGATCTGGCAAAAACAGCGGAAGGATCGGGAGCCGCCCAATTCAAGATTTCCTCCAGTCTTGATAAAGACAACGGAGAGTACGCTGTAGAACCTTATACACATGAAAAATACCCCGGACTGACGCTCTACAAAGTCAAAGTCACCTATACGGTTCAAGCGCAAGATGCAAGCGGCCAACCTATTAAGGGGCCTGATGGAAAGAATGTGGAAGTCAAAATGGAACGCATGTATTTCACAACTTTACCCAATCCCCGTGCGGCTTTGATGGCTGTCCAGGCCACAAAAAATAAAATGGTGGAACTCGCTTCTAATGATCAGACAAGCCAGGAATTGCTTAATGAAACAAAATTTAGCGTTTCCTTTACGACAGATAGTAAAACAGGAAAAATTAATGGGGTTTCCAAAATATTAACAAAAGATGGAACGGTTTTAGAAGTGACCAAAAAAAATAAAGAGCGTACTTACGAGCGTTCTTTAGGCGAGGGCGGTCTTACAAAAGTTGAAGGCAGGAATTATGATCCCGAAGAAGTGAAAGTCCGCTATAATAAGGAGCAAAAGCTTGCAAGGGGACATATCAAAATTAAAAGCAATTTGAACCTTTTAGAAAGACTACGGCAAAATGCAGGCGGTCCTGCCGAATTTGTTAGGGGCGTGCGGGATGAGGCGAAGCAATTAGAGGCCGAATTCGAAATGCTTAAAGCCGAATTCAAGCAGCCTAAATTCCTTAAATGGGGCAGCAAAGATACAGATAAATTAGAAGATTTATTGGCCAATATTCACCCTAGAGAAGCGAGAAAAGAGCTAACAGAAGCTAAACAAAACTTGCAAGAAGCTGAACTAGAGGCCAATAAAGAAGAGTGGAAGACTAAGGCAGAGACGCTTAAAAGCGAATTAGAGGCCCTTCAGCAGGAACAGCCCTCAGCTACTAGGACGCAAGATGCCATTAACCAGGATATTGAGGCAAAGAAACAAGAAATTACTCAACATTATGAGCCCTTGCAAAGTGCAAGGCAGAGAGTAAAAACGTTGGAAGAGGGTTTAGCCGCCCACCAAGACATGCTCAATAACATCGGCCGCATGCAGGAAATTCAACGGGATTTAGAGGCCTATCAAAAAGACTTGAAAGAATTAAAAGATTTAGTCGGCGGAGCCCCTCCTTCTCCAACGGGATGGTTAGCAGAATTAAAACAGCGGTTTGTTGGCGATCAACACTCACGACCTGTCATTAGTAACCAGATTAACGCCGCCTTATCGGAAGTGAATAAGCTCATTAAAGAACAAAAAGCTGTTTTAGCGGGATTGGAAAAACAAATTAAAGAAGCGGCAGATAAGGACATTGTTCCAACAGTGACCACTGTTGATCCCAATCAGCCTTAAGAATTGGGCTAGAATGGATGTTTAAACGCTAGCTTAGTCTATAGAACTAAGCTAGCGTTTCTTTTTTTAGCCGATTTTGAATGTGACGCGCAGGGTATTTTCTAATTTGGCGGCGTCTTTGGCGAAATTGCGGATGCCTTCGGCCAGCTTTTCGCATGCCATGGCTTCGTCATTGACCATCCAGCGGAACGTCTTCTCATCTAAGGGAATGCGAGGAATGTCCATCTCTTTTGCCTTAGTAGGATCCAGGCGGCGGGGAACCTCTCCTTCCGCTTTGTGGAGTTCTTCCAAAAACTGAGGTGAAATGGTCAAGAGGTCACATCCGGCCAGCTCAAGGATTTCTTCCTTGTTGCGGAAGCTGGCTCCCATGATTTGCGTTTTGTAATTGAATTTCTTAAAATAATGGTAAATTTTCGTCACCGATTTCACACCGGGATCTTCTGCCGGCGGATAGCCTTCCACGCCTTCGCTCTTTTTGTACCAATCTAAAATGCGTCCAACAAAAGGAGAGATCAGCGTCGCTTGGGCTTCTGCGCTGTGAATGGCCTGTGCTAGGCTGAAAAGAAGAGTCATATTGCAGTGGATGCCCATTTTCTCCAGCTCGCGGGCCGCCAATCCGCCTTCCCATGTTGAGGCAAGCTTGATGAGGATTCTGTCGCGGCTAACACCCATTTCCTCATAGAGGGCAATCAGCGATTGCGCTTTTTGGATGCTTCCTTCTACATCGAAGGACAGACGGGCATCGACCTCTGTCGATACGCGGCCGGGGACTAACTTGAGGATTTCGCAACCGACATTGACGAATAGCTTGTCCATCAATAATGTCATTTGCTCATCCGCATTCTTAGCCTTTTGGCTATAGCGGAACGCTTCTTCCATGAGGGGCTTGTAGGCGGGTTTTTGGATAGCGGAAAAGATCAGGGAGGGATTGGTTGTCGCATCGGTCGGAGAATAGTGCTTGATGGCATCAATATCGCCTGTATCGATGACAACTGTCGTCATTTTTTTTAATTGGTCCAGTTTATTCATAGCAGCTCCTTTGACTCGCTTTAAACATTCGAAAAATGCCTAAAACGGGAGTTTGTGATTTTTTTTAATTAAACCATTTATTGATACGTGCATTTTCTATAGCTTTTTGGAATAATTTTCTAGAGGCGGTGTATCGGTTGCCGGCTCAATACGGAATGTGATGGTTAAAGGGCGGTCTCCCACCATTAAATCTAGAGTGGAATTCAAGCGGGTAAGAAGAATTTTATAGGGGATCTTGATCTCCCGGTCACCTAGATGGATGCCAACAGACGTATTCGATAAAATTTCTTCGGACAACTGAATTTGGCGGCACAGATTTTCAAATTTACGCAGTTGGCGTCTAAGCGCCTCGTCATTAAAGTCATAAATTAAACCGCACTCGGGACAGCTCACTCCTCCTTCACTGTTTTCTAAATCAAAGACGGAAAAATGAATGGGATATTGGCAACATTGGCAGCTAAACTGCAGAAGGTGACCTTTTTGCATAAAACCTTTAAAGAATTGAATGTGTTAATAATACCGAAGGAAAAAATTAAAGGGGCATCGTCCCATGCCGATTTAATATTTTCCTTCGGTATAACCTGAGTTTTATCTTTTTCCCCCTGTCGGCTGCGTCAGGTTGCAACGATAAATAGGCCAATTCTGAGGCTAATCGTAAGGACATAAGAGCCTGGCGAGGAAATTTTTATCCACGAACGGTTACGGCAGTCCAAAGAATGGGAAAAAAACAAAACGCAGATTATACCGCTGCGGCATTCAAACATGCATTTTCGGATTGCCGGCATGCGCGGTTGTCCAAAATCAATTTTGAATTCACGTCGGTAGAATATCTACTTCTATCTTAACAGGTTTTAAGCGGTTGAGCAACTGCTTTCAATCGTTCTCTTAGATCTCCTCTCTTGCGAATCCCGAAATGATTTAAATTTTTGAAAATTAGTCCATTTTGTTAGAATAGTTGGCTTTTAGAGAAAAAGAACTCGAATCTAGGCTTTAGCAATTTTCGTCTATTCTCTTGAGTCATTTGCTTCACCGCATGAATGGCAAAACTTTATTCATTCCCAACACTCAAAGTCTAGGCTGACATTTTTTAGCCTTAGGAGCTTTCATGATCAACGCCTCTTTTTCGGTAAAACCGCTTGATGCCGTTTCAGTCGATCAAATTTTAATTGCCTCCCTGCCAGATTGGATTGTTTCGAGTGGACAGTTAGAGCGGCAAGAGCTGGAATCCGATAATCAATATTTATTGGTAGAGCGGCAAGTCCATTTGGAGAAAGAGCAGATCTTTGACCGCTTTGCCTATAAGCTTTTAAATGATGAAGATGTTCAGCAACGGTCGACTCTGACAATTTCTTTCGATCCGTCCTATGAAACGCTAACCTTGCATACGCTTCGCGTTTATCGCGAGGATAAAGTGATCAATAAATTGAACAAGGTAAAGGCCAAGGTCATTCAAAGAGAAGAAAATAGCGATGCCCATCTGTATGATGGCTGTTTAACCGCCCTTTTCTTGTTGGATGATATCCGAGAAGGCGATATTGTCGAATATGCGTATTCGCTTCAAGGATTCAATCCTGTCTTAAAGCCGGATTTTGGTTACTCCACTTATTTGCAATTTTCAGAGCCGCTGGACAAGTACATTCTTCGTCTTTTTGCTCCCAAACACCATCAGTTATTTATCAAAAACCATTTTACCGCTGTCGAGCCTGTCATTGACGATTCCCATCCCGATCAGTGCGTCTATTGCTGGGAATTGTCCCATCTTCCTCGCAAAGATTCGGAATCTGCCCAACCCGAGTGGTTTGATGATTTTCCTTTTGTGCAAATCAGCAGCTTCCCTAACTGGCAAGCTGTTGTAAAATGGGGGGAGTCCCTTTTTGCTCTGCCGGACGATCTAACCTCCCATTGCTCAGCAGACATGTTAGAGTTGGTTGCAGAGTGGAAAGACGCGTGTCCCACCAAGGAAGGGCAAGCGTTGAAGGCCGTCCGGTTTGTGCAGGATAAAATCCGCTATTTGGGGATGGAGAATGGGATCAGCTCTTTTAAGCCCCATGATCCTGTTAGGGTATTCGAGAACCGGTTCGGAGACTGCAAAGATAAAACGCAGTTGCTCAGGACCTTTTTCCGCTTATTGGATATCGACTCTTATCCGGTGTTGGTTAACACGCGATGGACAAAATTTTTAAACGACTATCACCCAACCTATAATGCCTTCAATCATGCCATTGTGCAGGCAGTCATCAATGACCGCGTGTACTGGATTGATCCGACGCTTAATTTCCAAGGAGGAAGCCTAGAGGCTAACTATTATCCTTCTCTGCATTATGGATTGGTTTTAAAGCCAGATTCGGATGCGCTTGCGTCTATTCCACCTCCGACAATGGGCCAAATCAAGCATGAGGCCACCTTTTTTCTTCTTGTTCCTGAAAAGGGAGCGGCTGTAGAAGTGGTGTCGACTTATACCGGCCATGAAGCGGATTACGTGAGAAGGCGTTTTAAAAAAAGGGGAGAGCAAAAAATTGCTCAAGACTATGAGAAATTTTATTCATCGTTGTTGGGAAAATTAAAGCAAACGCACCCTCTGGAGGTGAAAGACGACCGCGAGACTAATCAATTTGTTACGAAAGAATCTTACTATGTGGATGCCTTTTTAGAAGAAGATGAAAACCAGCAGCTAAAATTTTCCCTCTTTCCTTTGAATTTAAGCACCTATTTAAATCAAACGATTGATCCCACTCGTCAAACGCCCCTAAGTCATCTTTTTCCTCTGGATATCAGCGATTCTTATCATTTTGTTAAAATCAATGGGGGCGATTGGAGCCTTCAGGAACTTCACGACACACTCTCTGATGAAGCGTTCAGTTTCCAGGTATTGGCCCATGCCGTTCGCGACGTGTTAACTTTTGACTTTGCCTATCACAGCTATGATGACCATGTCAAACCCGAGAACTTGGCTAAACACCGGGAATTAATGCAGCAAGCCCAGGAGAATAGCTATACAGTCACTCTTCCGGCTGATCCCTTGTCCGAAGAGTGGGACTGGTCTTCGTCCTTTTTACCGCTTATCTGGGTTTTTTTAATTGGAATAGCCTTTTTCATGCGATGGGGCTATAAAAAGTAGGCATTCGTCTTCTCTTTTAATAAGCCGCAGGATCATCCTTCTCTGCGTTAGATCTTCTCAGGTTGATAAGCAAAATAGCCCTCTTTGCTTTACTTTTTCAGTTCATTGGCGATTTTAATAGAGCTTCAAGAGAGCTTGGTAAAATCGCTTCTTTCCCTTCTTTTCTTTATTTTATAGGCAAGAAAAAATTGAAAAATTCTTAATAAATTAAAAATAAGAGAGAAAATAATAGGGTAATTATTTGAAAAATACTTTGTTAAAGAAGGAAATTGCATTGTAAAATATTTATAATAAAAAGTTTGTGTTTAAAAAGGTGATTTTTTTTCAATTAATTTTTTATAAAAAGCTAATGTGTTAAAATATTATTAGAAAGGAATGAAGTTTTAGAGATTGAGTTAGAGGAGAAATTATGAGTTGGCGTCCTATTGATTTTCAAAGCCTGATCGATTTGGACCGCAAGATTATCGATCAGCTCGAGCAATATTTGCAGCAAAAAGAAACGCGTCTGGCTCATCAAATTCTTAATATGATTCAGCCTTTGCCGTCGGAATCTTTTGCCCCGCTTTTACCCTTTGCGGGCGGCCAATTGAAGTTGTCAGAGGCTGTCGAAGGATTTAGCAAACAGGTGCGTCAATTTATTAAGGGCGGCATCAATCAGATGCCGAATGATGGCGGCCAACGGATTGTTCAAGAGATGAATGCGGCCTTATGGGAATTTACGGAGGTCTTGGAGAGCTGCGCTGTTGAACTGTTCCAGCAAGTCAGGCTAGTCAGCGTTGATAAATGGCATCTTTCCATTTCCAATGTGGTTCATGCCGTCAAGGACATGCTCATTCATCGCATTGAAGATTTGATTTGGGCGATTCGCCGTTTAGAGAAACCCTTAAAGGATTATTGTCAAAAATGCCAGAAGAAAGCGGGCTTATGGAAGCGCTGGATGTCTATCTGGAGGAGGTTTTTGGATCCGGGCCTGCTTAGAAATTTAGAGCAAAGCGAGAAATTTTTAAAACGGCAATATGCGATCTTCAACCAGATTTACAGCCAATATATGCATTTAAGCGTCAAGGTGGAGGATTATCTTCAAAAAATGAAGAATTTTCCCGTCTTTGCTTTGCTGGATATTCCCGAGCAAAATTTATATGTGGATATTTTCCGTCTCTTAAAAATGCTGGAGCTCAATCGCCAGCCGAAAGGTCAGCTAGCCCAAGAGACGATTCGTTCTTTGAAACAATTGGCGAGCGTTGATAATGCCATTAAGATTTTCCGCATTTATTATCGAGAATTGAAAGACGCCTTCTTTAACAGTAGTTTAGAGCTGAAATCATTAGATTCGGACAGTGAACTCAGAGAGGGCGGGGTTCAGAAGCTAAAAGGGAAAGTGGTCGAATATCAGCATGAATTGCAGCAGCTGATTAAGACAATGGGGCATTATCGGTCGTTTATGTTAAAAACAGATGCTAATCCCTATATCCGTTCGCGCTGGGGATTTACCGAATGGATTGTTGGGCCTGAGCCTGCAAAAGCCAAACGGTTGCTGAATTTAATTTATTCGGCAGAAGAGCTTAATTTAGGCTATGGAGGCTTTTTAGATTCCCTCAATCGCGGACTTGACGAGCAGCAGCGCCGTGAAAATGCTGCCCATCATGAATTAGAAAGATTGCTGCATGAAATGGGGCAGCCTTTGATTTCACGTGCCATGATGCGCAGCCGGGCAGAGCGTTTGCTGACCTTAATTAAAGAATGCGATGAAGTTGGCAGCCCTAAAATGGAAACCATTCAATATGTAGAAAATGTCCTAGCCAAGGCTATGAGAGAAGATTGGAAGTACCATGTTTTGCATGAGTTTCCGGCTTTCCATGAAATTTATCGCACGCATCAAGGCTTGTCTGAATACTTTGAAGATCCGGCGCACGCTTTTAGGCTGGAGCGCTTCCGCTTGTTATTCGATCAAATTGAAGATTGGGTCCGCAGAGGCGATGTCTATGCCCATGTTCATGAGATTGAATTGGATATCAATGACATGAAAACCTATTTGCAGGATTTCCTGGCGACTGTTCAGCGTGCTGCAAAGGAAAGATCCAGCGATCCTTTCCTCGATGAGTCTATCCATCGATTCAGGCAGCAACTCTTGGAATACCGCTATTTGTTTGGACAGTTCTTCCGCCTTATTCTAGCAAAAGATGGACAACAGCTGCGCAGCCAGTTTTTATTTGTCGATCAGTATTTTGAAACGGTGGAGAATTTACTTCAAGATCTCAAATCAAGTTGGGAAGGAAAGCGATAGGAGTCTGGAAGGTAAAAGGGCTCACGTGAAGCCCTCTTACCCAAGCTATTAGTAGTGAGCGTGGTAATGAGAGTGGCTGCTGCTTCCGCTTCCGCTTCCATGGTGGTGGTGGTGGTGGCGATCAGTTGTGGCAATCAATACGCCGGCAACGACCAAGGCACCGATAGGAATCCAAGCGGACATAGAAGAGGCTCTTCCGCTGTCATAGTATGCATCACTTTCATATTCTTGGCCTTGCACTTGACCAGCGAGCATAGCCATCAAGGTTGCAAGAGCAAATATCTTATTCATTTTTTTCATAGTTTAATCCTTTTGATACGTGTCACGTTGAGGCCGGATCGCTTAAATACTATTCCACGGCATCGTATAAGAGAAGGGCCTCTAAAGCTTTACAATTCTCTTATGGCGGAAAATTAAAATTATCGCAATAAATTTTTTACCGATGGTTTAAATTTTAATTAGTGACTATATCCCGACCTTGAATATCCTCCGGAGTGACTGCTAGATCCATAGCTTTCTAAACGGCCAAGTCCATCATAACTGTCATAACCTGAATGGCTATGCGAGCCTTTATGATCTTTATCCGCGATTCCGAAGAGAATGCCTGCTGCAACAAATAAGGCAATGGGCACATAAACTGACCAATGGGCAGCGCGGCTTCCTTGCGTATAAGCCGAGTCTGAGTAATCATATTCTTGATTATAAGCAGGTTGTCCATAGACTGAATGAGTCGCAAGGGCAAAAAACAATGCCACCATTACATATTTTCGAAGTATTTGCATAATCAATCCTTTTCATATCTATTACTTTGAATGCGTGTCTTTTATATTGCATGAGCCAAGCTTGTTCCCGTGATGATAGTAAAGCCGTGCTGCTTAGCTGATCTAATGGCAGGCAGGCCCATCATTAAATGAATAAGCGCTTTCAAAACTCTAAAATCGCTTCAAGAAGGCTTGAGCGTTAGTTATGACTTAAAAAATAAATTTGCGCAATATATTTATTTTTTTAGTTAGGGGAAATAATTTTTAATTTGAGTCATCGTCTAATTGAGGGCACCCTTTAGGAGGCTCTTCTTCTAGTGGAATGGCTAGCAGCTTAGAGTAGAGCTCTTCAAATTGGTCCGGAATGATGGTGCTTCTATTTCGTCCAAGAATAATGGTGAACGGGCGATTGTCCAAAAGAGATTGAATGAGAATGTCCGCCACATCGCCGGGAAAGAGCAGGCGCTGATTGCCTTGCAAGAGATAGGCATAAACAGTTCTCGGCTGCTCGTCATCTTCCCATTGAATATCGACTTTGGTGAATTGCGGATTTTCCGGGTAGGGATAAGCCTGTAGAAAAAGGACATTAAGATACATGCGGATGCCGGAAGACGTGCGAACGATCTCCAGCTCGATGTGCGAATAGTCCGTTTCGGGAGATAAAAAGAGCCTGCCCGAGTTAAAACAGAGACAGCTTGAAAGGGCCTCTTGCATTTCCCATTGACGGCAGGGGGTAGAGCAGGCAAACAAACTAAGAGAAAGGCAAAGGGCGGAGAGCGCCCTTTGAAGAGACGATATAGCTATACTCATTTCTAGTGCGAATAAGAGGAGGCGTGATAAGAAGAGGAGTATGTATAAATGCTATGGCTATGGGAAGAAGAGGAGCTCTCATGGGAGTTTTGGACGGCAATGGCAATGATGGCTACAATCGCAACTGTTCCTAGGGCAATGGCAGGGGCTAAATTGGTTGCGGCGCGTGATTCATCATAAGCAAATCCTCCTGTGTCTGTCACATAGGTAACGGCTTCTGCTTGCTGGGTAGACAGGCCTGTCATTGCTATGGCAAGAGCCAAAGCTACTATTTTTCTAAAGCTATTCATATAACGTTCTCCTTGGTGCATAATCATTTGATAAATTCTTTCTCATTTGAATGTAATAGTAGCGACCCGCATATATACAAGCAAATGATATAAAGCCTTCAGAGGGTGTATTAAAACTCGCCATGGTTTTGAGAATGTGCTTAAACCCACCATAACCTAGATTCGAGTTCTTTGCCCCTAGGAAAAGGCTTGAAAGAGGGTTTACAGGCCCTCTCTCTTAAGTTTATTCCGCATGCGTTAAATAAAACGGAAAGCGGCCAAGCCAGCCGCACGAGCTTGGTGCATGGCTTTACCGGCCAATCTTGAGCTATTTAACGCGAGCTGGATATGTGGAATCCAAATAAATCATTTTCCAAATTTTGTAGCAGAACGGATTGCCATTCTGGACCCATATCTACAAACTTTTGGTTTAACATTTCTTTAAAAGGCTCCCAGGTGTTTTTTTGGAAGGCTTCGCTATTAAAAACTTGCTCTTTCAACCGATCTAGATCGACATCCGGATTTTCTTTCTGTTTTTGCGCAAGCGTCATTTGCCATTGGTCTTGGACTTTTTGGGCAGCGCTTTTTAATTGGTTGCGTTGTTGGGGATTGACGACCATTTCAAAGGCATTTTTGACCACTCTAAGCGAACGCATAGCGGCGAAGAAATCTTTATAAAATCGAGAAAATTCGTCCTTCAATGCCGAGGCTGTCAAAATGTAAATGTTCCCATTTTTTAGCAAAACCGCATGCATTAGACGGACGGTTCCCCATTCACTCTTTGTGTCTACTTGAGACAGGCTTGCATTGCCGGCTTCCGTTCTGATCGTTCCCAGATCCTTCCATTCATATCCTTGAGCGTCATTCATGCTCTTAATGATTTTTAGGTACTGCTTAAGCGTGCCCTTATAGGGTTCCATGCTCAGATTCATGGAAGGGGGGAAGGCGGAAGGGCCTTTTCCTACTACCATGACTTTTACGCGGGCAGGAAGCACGCTGGGATCGGCAAAATGCCACCCGTTTGGGGGCGTAAACAAAACAATTCCGCTGTTCAGTGTGTCTTCTGATTGGACAGTGGAGGGGGTGGAAGAAGGCGCCGCAAAGGCTGAGGGGGCGATAGAAAGAATTAGTCCGCTAAATAAACAGGAAAAAAAAAGATTTTTCATGGTTCGACCTCGCTTGATGAGAATGCCAAAGAATATAAGAACTGATCCCATTAAAATAAAGTGTAATAGCGCATTTATAATGAATCATCCAGCGGATTGGCCCTAGAATCCCAAAACATAGGCGATTATAATAGTGTAAAGGCGCTATAATAGCAGTTCGGATTCCTAAGTCTTTGATCTAAAGTTGATTTTAAATTAAAAACAGACGCTTATCTATTCAAAGGCGCTCTTTTGAAATAAGTTCAAGGACAAGTGCTTAACATGGGCAGGATTTTTTTGGCGATCTTTTTCTATAAAGAAGCCAGTTAACCGTCTTCGCCGCTTCTTTTAATTCTTCTTTATTTATTTTCTAATGCGGTGTTTATAAAAGAGTTAGAAAAGAGAAGACAGGGACTAATTAAAGGCTTGAAAATTACCGAATTTCAGACTATAGTATCTGGAATAGAGCTATTGAGAACCTTTATAAACCCTTTTCTTGAGTTATATAAGATGAAATCATTGGAAAAAGGTCAAGACAAAATTCAAAAAATTTGCGACAAAATCCGCCATGAAACAATTGAACCTGCAAAACAAGAAGCGGAAGAGATTCTTGTCGCTGCAAGAAAAAAGGCTGATGAAATTACCGCCGAGGCTGAAAGGCATGCTGAGCAGTTAATCAAGCAAGCCAGGGGACAAATTGAGCAAGAGCGGAATGTCTTTCATTCCTCTTTACAGCAAGCGTCTAAACAGACAGTCGAAGCTCTCCGTCAGGAGATCGAGCAAAGATTATTTAATGAAGAGCTGCAGTCCTTATTGGAGAAGCAGATGTCCGATCCTAAGCTCATCGCAGACATCATTACCGGAATTGTCAAGGCGATTGAAAAGGAAGGGTTGAATACCGATTTGAGCGCTGTCATTCCTCGTACGGTTTCCGTTGACGATATCAATGCCTTGCTGCTTGAAAATATACGCAAGCGTTTGATGGCAAAGCCTTTGGAAATTGGACAATTTGCCGGAGGCGCTCAAGTGAAGCTGCATGGCAAGCGGATGACAATCGATTTAAGCGATCAAGCCGTTAAAGAGCTTCTGGCTAGCTATGTACGCAAAGATTTTCGTCAAATGATCTTCAGTCATTAAGGAACAGGATGGCAAAGTATTACTATGTAGGCACTTATCTTCCGCCTCTTTCTTTTGATAGCCCTCCGGATATCACATTCGCTGAATTTGATACTTTGATACGAGATAATTTAACTAAGCGCGATTATGAGAAGACCAAGGTTATCCGCGCTTATTATGATATTTTGAATCTCCGTTCGCTGTGGTTAAGAGAGGAGCTGGATCCAAGAGGAGAATTGGACAGGCTGGAGTTGGAAGAGGCGTTGGTCAATCATGTGGGGCTCCCCGATTATGTTTATGACTTTATTGCCGCGCATGAAAAAGCGGAAGAGCGCGTGCGTCATTTCCCTTTTCTTTTAGCTAAGTTTTTTCAAAGCGCTGCAGAGGAAACAGACCCTTTTCTGAGGGAGTATTTAAATTTTGAGCGGGAGCTCCGCCTTGTTTGGACGGGGTACAGGGCCAAGAAACTTGGAAGGGACCTTAGCGTAGAATTACAATACGAGGATCCCGAAGAGGACTTGATTGCCCAATTGCTCGCTCAAAAAGATGCAAAAGTCTTTGAACCTCCAGAGAAATACCAAGAACTCAAAGTCATGTTTGAAAAGTACGGGGATGATCCCCTGGCTTTGCAGCAGGCATTGGACCAGTATCGCGTCGCCTATATTGAAGGAATGGTGGATATGGCGGACGCGTTTTCGATTGAGCGCATTCTGGCCTACATGGCGCAGCTGATTATTATCGAAAAATGGTTTGAGTTAGATAAAAATAAAGGTAAAGAAATCGTCGACACCATTGTGAAGGAAAAGTAACAACATGGAACAAATGGTAGAATCCCAAGAAAGAAAGCATGCGCGAGGCAAAGTCATCAAAGCCTTCGGTAATTTGCTGCAAGTGGAATTTGATGGCAATATCCGCCAGGGCGAAGTGGCAATGGTTCACACGGAAAGTGCGCAACTTAAAGCGGAAGTCATTGAAATTGCCGGCAATGAAGCAAAAATCCAGGTATTTGAAGATACGCGTGGTGTGAAATTAGACTGTGCTGTCAGCTTTACTGGCGATTTGTTAGAGGCGGAGCTGGGGCCGGGCCTATTGACGTCTATTTTTGATGGATTGCAGAATCCTTTGGTCAAGGTCGCGGATGTATCGGGATTCTTTTTGCCAAGAGGTGTGTACTTATCGGCTATTGACCGCAAACGGCATTGGGACTTTGAACCCCTGGCCCGGGCGGGAGATGTTTTAGTGCGAGGAGACAGCATTGGATCGACGCGCGAAGGGCGTTTCCAGCACCGCATCATGATTCCTTTTACGCATTTTGGCAAATACACGCTGACATGGGTCATTTCGGCAGGTTCTTATACAGTCGACACAGTCGTTGCCAAGGCAGTGGATGAAAATGGACAAGAGCATCAATTTACAATGGTTCAAAAGTGGCCGGTGAAGAATGCCCTTATCCAAGGCGAGAAGATTAAGCCAACCAAAATGATGGACACAGGCGAGCGCATTATCGACACGCAATTCCCTTTGATGAAAGGGGGATCTTTCTGTACGCCTGGTCCGTTTGGCGCAGGCAAGACCGTGTTGCAGCACCATTTATCCAAATATGCCTCGGTTGATATCGTCGTATTCGTGGCTTGCGGAGAGCGTGCCGGTGAAGTTGTGGAAGTGTTAAGAGAGTTCCCTCACTTGATCGATCCGCACACGGGCGAGCCTTTGATGAAGCGGACGGTAATTATTTGCAACACTTCATCCATGCCTGTTGCGGCGCGTGAATCCTCTATTTACATGGGAATTACCATTGCCGAGTATTATCGGCAGATGGGGTTGGATGTCTTGGTCTTGGCCGATTCAACGTCCCGCTGGGCGCAGGCGTTGCGCGAAATGTCCGGCCGCTTGGAAGAGATTCCGGGCGAAGAGGCTTTCCCTGCCTATCTCGCTTCACGCATAGCTGAGTTTTATGAGCGTTCCGGCGTCGTCAATTTGAGACATGGCAAGCCGGGCTCAATTACAATTGGAGGGGCTGTTTCGCCTGCCGGCGGTAACTTTGAAGAGCCTGTGACGCAAGCGACTTTGTCGGTTGTCGGAGCCTTCTTAGGCCTGTCCCGTGCCCGTTCAGATTCCCGCCGTTATCCGGCCATCGATCCACTGATGTCTTGGTCCAAATATGTGGAAGCGGTAGGGAAAGAGCTGGATCATCAAGTAGAAGACTGGGATCGGATGGTCAAGCGCGCAAGCAAGATCTTATTTGAAGGGAATGATATTGGAAAGCGTATGGAAGTCGTAGGCGAGGAAGGCATTGCGATGGAAGATATGCTGACCTATCTGAAGGCCGAACTGTATGATTTCAGTTATCTTCAGCAGAATGCCTTTGACAAAGAGGATGCCTATTGCCCGCTTAAGCGTCAAATTCCGCTGTTTCAATTGATCAATAAAATTTTTGAAGCGGACTTTAAATTCCATACGCATGACGAGGCTCGGCAGTTCTTCTTGGATCTGCAGAACCGGCTCAAGAACATGAATAGCATGGCTTTTGAATCGGAGATGTACCGCCGCAGCTTTGCTGACATTGAGCACATTATTCAAAAGTCCCAAAAAACAGAACGCTAGCAGAGTAGGATATCAGACATGAAGATCGTTTATGATAGAATCAACAGCATGCGCGGAAATCTCATTACTGTTACAGCGACGGGAGTGGGATTGGGAGAGTTGGCGCGCGTCGATTTAAAGGATGGCCGCAGCATCTATGCTTCTGTTTTGCGCATTGAAGGCGACCAGGTCACCTTACAAGTCTTTCAAAGTACGCGCGGAATTTCTACTGGGGACCGCGTCACTTTCTTAAACCGGCAGATGCAAGCGGTTTATGGAGATGCCCTTTTAGGGCGCCGTTTGAGCGGGGCAGGGGTGCCTGTTGACGGCGGTCCCAACGTGATCGGGGAGTCTATCGAGATCGGCTCGACATCTTTCAATCCGGTCAAGCGTATTGTGCCTCGTGAAATGGTGAGAACCAATATTCCCATGATCGACGTGTTCAACTGTCTGGTTAAATCCCAAAAGATTCCCATCTTTTCGATTCCTGGAGAGCCTTATAACGCTTTATTGATGCGTATTGCCAACCAGACGGACGCCGATGTGGTTATCATTGGGGGCATGGGACTGACTTTTAAAGAGTACCAGGCTTTTATTGACAATGCAGAAGCGGCCGGAACGATGAATAAGACCGTGATGTTCATCCATCGCGCGACAGACCCTGCCGTCGAATGCTTGCTTGTTCCCGACATGGCGCTGGCTTGTGCCGAACGCTTTGCGACAGATGGGAAAAGCGTGCTCGTGCTTCTGACGGATATGACCGCCTTTGCCGATTCGATTAAGGAAATTGCCATTACGATGGACCAAGTGCCGTCCAACCGCGGCTATCCCGGCTCGCTCTATTCCGATTTGGCATCGCGCTATGAGAAAGCTGTTTCCATTGAGGGGAGCGGATCGATTACCATTATCGGCGTCACCACGATGCCGGGCGACGATGTGACGCATCCTGTTCCTGATAATACTGGCTATATTACCGAAGGGCAGTTTTATCTCCACCATGGCAGGATTGATCCTTTTGGATCGCTCTCCCGCTTGAAACAGCTCGTCATCGGGAAAGTCACGCGCGAAGACCACGGTGATCTGGCCAACGCCATGATCCGCTTGTATGCCGAATCTAAGAAGGCGCGTGAAAGGCAGGCGATGGGTTTCAAGCTTTCGCGTTGGGATGAAAAGCTGCTGACCTATTCCCATTTATTTGAAGAAAGAATGATGAATCTAGAGGTTAACTATACTTTAGAGGAAGCCTTGAATTTGGGATGGGAGACGCTTGCCGAATGCTTCCAGCCAAATGAAGTGGGCATTAAGCAATCTATTGTATCCAAGTATTGGCCTCAAGCTGCTCAGACGGCCTAGTCGGTGCAGCTTTTTAGTAGATCTCTTGCATAACTGGTAACGCCTCATATGCGGAATTATTTTCTCAATTGGAAAAAACTCGAATCTGAGAGGCTGCCAGTTATACAAGAGATCTAGTAGTCGCTATTTCAGGGAGTTAAGGATCGAAAAACTATCGTGAGTGGTTTTTCGATTGCTTCTTAAGATTATTTATGGGTTGAGGAGTCATCTGTGGCTGATGTGAAGTTAACAAAGAATGAATTGCGCAATCAACAGACGCGCCTGGCGCAGCTGGAGAAGTATCTGCCAACGTTGCAGCTAAAGAAAGCCATGCTGCAGGCAGAGGTGCAGGAGACACGCCAGGAAATTCATCGCTTGGAGCAAATATTAGCGGAAAAACGCCGCCAAGTCGATGAATTCAGCGGCCTGCTGGCAACGAAGACGACGATCGATCCCTTGCAGGCTGTGAGAATCAAGCATGTGGGTAAGCGCTATGAGAACATTGCCGGCGTTGAAGTGCCTTATTTCGAAGGCATCGAATTCGAAGAATTTACCTATAGCCTATTTGAAACTGCGCCTTGGGTCGATGCCGCTATTTTAGGCTTGCGGGCATTGGCCGAGCTGCGCGAACATGTCAAAATTACTCAGGAGCAGAAGAGCGCGCTTGAGAAGGAGTTGCGCGAAGTGTCGATCCGGGTCAATTTGTTTGAGAAAATTCTCATTCCTCGTGCCATCGAAAATATCCGTACGATCAAGGTGTTTTTGGGCGATCAGCAATTAGCAGCGGTTTCGCGTGCCAAAGTCGCCAAGGCAAAGATTGAAGCGAATAAAGAAGCCGCCGAGAGCAGGAATCAGCCTGGAGAGGAGAGGGAGTATGCGTGAAGATGTAAAGAAGTTTTTGTTTATCGGATCCCAGGACGATAAGGACTATTTTTTTAAGAAAGCCCAGTCCATGGGAATCATCCACTTTATTGATCCCTTGTCCCGCTCGCATAAAGAGATCCCCGAAGATGTCCAGCGCGTTGGGGCTGCCATTAAAATCCTGCGCGGGCTGCCTCCGGTGGAACAAGAGGAAAACTTTACCCATCTAGACAGCGATCAAATTGTCAAAGACATTCTGGATTTGCAAGGAAAAAAAGAGCGCCTTGAAGAGGAGCTACGCGTCTTGTCTTTAGAAATTGCGCGTATTAGCGTCTTTGGAAATTTTTCCTTGGAAGATATCGCCTATATTGAAAAAGAGGGCAAGCGCAAGGTCCAGTTTTTTGTCGGCAGGCCCAGTTTGTTCGACGAAGAGCCGCTCCCGGAAGAGCTGATCTATATTGCTTCCGAGCACAACTTAGACTACTACGTTGCCATCAATCCTCGTTCTGTCGTGTATGACAGGATGATCGAAATGAAAATCGATCATTCGCTGGCGGAATTGAGGGCGCGCATGGCCCAATCGCAGGACGAACTTCACGAGGTGGAGCATCGCTTGAAAGGCTATGCGAAATACAATGAATTTCTTCACCGCGCTCTTGTGGACAAATTGAACGAATACCATCTTTATAATGCCCAAACCTATGTGCAAGAAGCGATGGGCGGAATGCTCTTTGCTGTCGAAGGATGGGTGCCTATCAACAAGGAAGATCAAGTTGAGACGCTTGTTAGCCGCTTGAATGTCTATGCGGAAGAAATTGCCATTGAGCCGACCGATGTCGTGCCGACTTATTTGGAAAACGAGGGGTTGGGGCGTCTAGGGGAAGATCTGGTTCATATTTATGACACGCCTTCGGCAACGGACAAAGATCCTTCTAAGTGGGTGTTGTGGTGCTTTACTTTGTTCTTTGCCTTTATCATTGCCGATGCGGGCTATGGGTTGGTCTATTTGGCTTTGGCCTTATTCCTGCGCTATAAATTTCCCAATTTGAAAGGGGCGGGCAAGCGGGCCTTGAACCTTTTCACGGTTTTGTGTGTGGGGTGCGTGGTCTGGGGAACGCTGATGACCTCTTTCTTCGGGATGTCAATCGACATTAATAATCCGCTTCGCAAATTGTCGCTCGTTCAATGGCTTGCGGAAAAGAAGGTCGAATACCACATTGTGCACCGCGATGCTGCGTATCAGGAATGGATCGAGAAGTATCCAACGCTGTCCCATGTAACGGACCGCCATGAATTCGTTTCGTTTGTTCCGTCGTCCGATCCCCAAAAAGGGCATATCGTGCTTAACAAGATTACCGACAATATTATGTTCGAGCTAGCCCTTTTTATAGGCGTCGTGCACTTAATCTTGTCGCTGTTGCGCTATGCCAGACGGAATCCTCCCAATATAGGTTGGGCCATTTTTCTAGTCGGAGCGTATCTGTATTTTCCTTCCTATCTGCATACGCCAAGTTTCCTCAATACGGTAGGAGGCATTGACTTGGAAAAGGGAGGGAAGGTCGGTTTTCAGTTGATGATGGGCGGGATCGGCTTTGCTTGGCTCGCTTCCATTTTCATTCATAAGTGGAAGGGGATTTTTGAAATCATGACGCTGATCCAGGTATTTGCCGATACGCTGTCTTATCTGCGTCTATATGCTTTGGGACTGGCAGGGGCCATCGTTGGTTCAACAATTAACGAAATTGCAAGCGGTCTGCCTCTCATTTTCGCTGTTCTGCTGATAGTGGTATCCCATATGGTTAATATCGTTCTGGGAACAATGAGTGGCATTATTCACGGTTTGCGTCTTAACTTCTTGGAGTGGTATCACTACTCGTTTGAGGGGGGAGGCAAGCAATTCCAACCGCTTAAATTATTAAAAAAGGAATAAATCAATCAGGAGAAAAACTATGGATTTCAATATGGTAGGTCCTGCCATTGCGCTGGGCTTAAGTTGCATGGGATGTTGCGTTGGCTGTTGGATTGCAGGTGCTGCGTCTCATGCTGCCATGAGTCGAACAGAGGAAGGCCACGGTAAGTTCATTGGTATGGCTGCCGCTCCTTCTTCCCAAGTGATTTATGGATTCTTGTTGATGCTGCAGATGAGCAAGGCCATTCAAGCCGGAACGCTCTCTCCCGTTTCTTCCATTGCCATCGGAACATTCTCCGGTTTGGCATTTGTATTTTCCTCTATTTACCAAGGAAAAGTGTGCGCGACGGGTATTCAAGCGTCTATGAAACAGCCTTCTGTTTACGGTAAATGCTTTGCCGCAATCGGTATTATTGAATCTTTCGCTTTGTTTGCCTTCGTCTTTGCTCTGTTGATCATGTAAAGGCAAGCGAGAAAGAATGGTTTGAACGGCCCAACAGTCCCATTTGATTGTTGGGCTTTTCCTTTGCTGGCCGGAACGCCGGTTTTTTGCTTTCAATGCACTCTTTGTGTTCACGTCCTTGTAAAGTTACTCCTATAATCCCACTCCTTAATAACTAACACTTCGAGTAGAGGCAAATGCAGATCTGTCAGCGCTTCAATATTAGTATCCTGAAGATTGAGCCATCTAAGATTCGGGCATTTATATGAGAGCTTAAAGATTTCCTCCTGAGGAAGGAATTGACATCCGCAAAGGCTCAAGGCTTCTAAATGAGGGAGAGCCAATCCTTCTACACTTACTAAGGGGGTATAGCTTAAATCGAGCTCTTTAAGTTGGGGAAACAGCTCTTTAATTTTAAGGAATTCCTCTTGAGGGAGCGAACAGTTGTCAAGAATCAATGCCTGCAGTTTAGATAGATGCAATCCCTCCAGACTCAGAATACACGTAAATTCAAGGTTAAGGAAGAGCAGATTGGGATAATTATTTTGAATGTGCAGAAAGGCGCGAGGGGAGAGTTTCCAGCATCCGGATAGGTTAAGTTCTTCCAATTGTAAACAATCGAAACCCTCTAAGCCTGTAAGAGACGTGCTACGAGAAAGGTTAAGCTTTTTCAATCGGGGGCAGTTAATGGGAGTGTAAGAATGGATAAGAAAGGGGCAGTCGGCTAAATTTAAGTCCTCTAATAAAGGCAATTGCAGGCCTTGCAAGCTGCCAATTAAAGTGGCACTAAGATTCAGTTTTTTGAGGGTGGGGCATGTCTCTTGAAGGAGGAAGAAGCACTTGGGAGGCAGACTTTTGCAATTCGATACATTTAAGTCTTCAAGCAGGGGCAGCTTTAATCCTTCTAAGCTGGCAATCGCCGTACACTCAAGGCTAAGTTTTCGCAGTTTTGGAAATTGAAGGGCTATTTTGGTAAATTCTTTTGCCGGAAGATGGGCACATCCATCCAAATTTAATTCTTCGAGAAGAGGCAGATCTAATCCTTCTAGGCAATTAATGGCGGTATTTTTAAGACTAAGCCTTCGAAGAGAGGGAAAAAGCTGTTTAATTTTAAGAAATTCCTCGGGACATAACTGAGTGCATCCATTCAGTTTTAATTCTTCTATCTCCGATACAGGGAGTTTCTTTAGGCTAGTCAGATTGGTTAAGGATAGATCAAGCTCCTTAAGGCAAGGGAAAACTTTTAAGATAATTTTTGTTATTTTCTTATCGTTTAAGGACGGCTTAGTTAGAGATCTGATAGGAGGAATATGGCTAACAATATTATCGGTAAACGGCCGCAATAAGCGGGGGTCTTTATTTTGTTCGAGAATAGTTTGACAAATCAAACTATTTGCTAATGAGCTAAGAGGATAGGATTCAATTAATTCTAATGATTGCTTTACAGTATCTGTCATGTTTATTGGTAATGAATTGACGAAAGCAATAGCAGAAAATTTTTGTAAAGAAAGCATGAATTATTCTTTTTTAAGGGTTGATAACAAATTAAAAGATGTTGGCAAATAAGCGATAACAGAAACAGTTCGGAGCGAGCATAGAATAGAAAAGGTGCCAAAGCATTAACGATTTTTTCGAGAAAGCGAATGATTCAATAAGTTAATTATCTTTGGTTAGTACCTTTCCTTGGTGGAATAAGAATTGGCTGAAATATAGTTAAATGAATCATTTCCTGCAATTCTGCAGGAGTACAAAATAGCCAAGAATTTAAGACTAATTAAAAGATGGTCAAACTCTCAAGGGCGGGCAGTTTTAAGCCTGCTTCTTGAATTTTTGCATGGACCATACAGGAAAGAGACAGCTTTTTAAGTTTGGGAAAAAGCCTGCCTAGCTGGAATTCTTCTGCTACAAGGCCACAGCTTCCTTGCAAATACAATTCTTCTAGCGATGGCAAAGGCAAGTCTTTTAAATTCTTAATCATAGTGCGTGAAAGATCAAGTATCTTGAGGAAAGGGCAATTCGTTCCGATTTTACTGAATTCTTCGGCGGACAGGTGGTAGTTTAAAGAGAGATTTAAATTCTCCAGTTGAGAAGGCAGTCCATCCAAGCAAGAGATTTTTGTATGGTTCAATCCTAGTTTTTTGAGAACCGGAAAGAGCGTGCGCATATTAGGAAATTCTGCTGCTGGAATAAATAGGCAATGGTCAAGGGTTAATTTCTCTAAATGGAGCCATGCCGTTTCACCCAAATAGACGATTTTCGTATGGTTGAGATTAAGCGTTTTGAGAAAAGGGCATTGCTTGTTCAAGTGAACAAGCGCGTCTCCCGGAAGAAAAGGGCATAGCTCAAGATTAAGTTTTTTAAGATGAGGTAGATAAAGGCCATCTGTACTGGAAATATGCGTACGCGAAAGATCGAGGATCCTAAGTTGAGGACAGACAGTCTTAATTTTGAGAAATTCTTCTTCCTTTAGCTCCAAGCAATGATATAAATACAATTCTTCTAAATGAAAGAGCTGCAGTCCATTAAGGCTATTTATGTTCGTCTGGCTGGCGTTAAGCAAGAGGAGCCGTGGGCAAAGATTTTTAATTTTGGAAAATTCTTCAGCCGGAAGATCTTTGCATCCATAAAGAATTAAGGTTTCCAGGCAATAAGGCAGTCCATCTAAGCTTGTGATGTTGGTACCGGAAAGATCCAGCCATTTAAGCTGTGGGCAAAGCGCTTTGATTTTGAGAAATTCTGCAGGCGAGAGGAAATTGTTCAGTTTCAATCTTTCCAGAAAAGGGAGCTGCAAACCATCCAAATTAGCCACTCGAGTATAGGCAAGATTGAGAGCTTTGAGCTGGGGACAGTAGTCTTTTATTTTGAGAAATTCGTCTGGTTTCAATCTCTCGCAGTCGGCTAAATTTAATTCCTCTAACAGGGGCAATTGCAATCCGTCCAGGCTTGTGATCAGGGTGCGAGAAAGAGTCAATTTCTTGAGATTGGGGAAAAGCCCATTAATTTTCTGAAACTCTGCGGCTGGAAGCTCTTCGCAATCCCTTAAGTCTAGCTCTTCAAGCGAAGGTAGGGCCAAGCCTTTCAAGCTTGTCAGGCCTGTAGAGGACAAATTAAGCCTGCGCAGAAGCGGGCATAACGTCCCGAGCCTTCTTATCTCTTGAGTGGAAAGATGCCTGCACTCTTTAAGGTCTAATTCTTCTAAACGCGATAAATCCATTCTTTCAAAGCTTGCAATAGGCGTTTGGGTAAAATCAAGCGCCTTAAGATGCGGAAAAGCGTTTAAAAGGATGTTGGCAATTTCGGCGGGATTTAGTTTACTGGATAACTTCCTAATGGGAAGAATACTTAAAATATGATTATTAGAGAAATAGGTTAAGAACTTTAAATCTTTCTTTTTATCGATAATTGCTTGGCAAAAGAGCCCGTTTATAATTTGATTAATAGAACGCTTTTGAGCGAATGGTAACGCATCCGTCTTCCCTTCCACCCATTCTGGCAAAGGATCTAAAAAAAAATTAAGAACCAAATTTTGCAAGCTTTGAACAATCATATTTATCTTTGTTAATAAATCAATTAATGAAATTCTAATTGTTTTGCCTTAATTTTTAAAGAATAGTTTTTTTTGAAGTTTTGTTAATTGAAAAAGAAATGGGGGTTGATTATTTAAAAGAGGAAAATTTTTCGAGTTCTAAAAGGAGGAATGCCCCTCTGTGAACCATCTTTTAGGCTTGTAGAATTTATTTTAATGCGTTATACCGCATGGAACGATAGCGAAGTGAATGTAAAAATTCGCTTTTTGACTTTGTGTTGGCATAACATTCGCCAGTTGCGTTTTTTTCAGTATTCTTCGATCGATTAAAAGGGAATAGGGGCAAATGAATCATCGCATTGAAAAAGACAGTTTTGGAGAGGTGGCTGTTCCCGTTGATCGCTATTTCGGCGCGCAGACAATGCGTTCTTATTACAATTTTCCCATCGGAACGGAGAAAATTCCTTTAGAGGTGATTTATGCCTTAGCGCTGATCAAGAAAGCAGCAGCTAAGGTCAATCATGAATTGGGGCTTTTGCCTGAGAATAAGTACCGCTTGATCAGTGACGTATGCGATGAGATTTTGTCAGGCAAGCTGGATGAGCATTTTCCTCTCTCGGTTTGGCAAACAGGATCGGGAACACAGACAAACATGAATCTCAACGAGGTGATCAGCAATCGGGCGATTGAAAAAGCGGGTGGGCAATTAGGTTCGAAGTATCCCATCCATCCAAATGATGATGTGAACTTGTCTCAATCCTCCAATGATGTATTTCCCGCTGCCATGCATATTGCGGCTTATTTAGATATTTGCCAAAAGCTTCTGCCCAATCTGAAAGTTTTCAGGAATGCGCTTTATTCAAAAGAGCAAGCGTTTAAAGATATTATCAAAATCGGGCGCACGCATTTGATGGATGCTACGCCGCTTACTCTAGGGCAAGAGTTCTCAGGCTATGTCAGTCAAATTGACCATGGCATACAAGCGATCGAGCATAGTTTGGGGCATTTATCGGAATTGGCTTTAGGCGGGACTGCAGTGGGAACAGGCATCAATACGCATCCCGACTATGCCAGGCGCGTTGCTGAGGCTGTCAGCAATCTAACGGGTTATGCTTTTATTTCTGCGCCTAATAAATTTGAAGCTTTAGCTAGCAATGATGCCCTTGTTGAGACTAGCGGAGCTTTAAAGCGTGTGGCTGTTTCCCTTTTTAAGATAGCCAATGATATCCGGTGGCTAGCTTCGGGTCCCCGCTGTGGAATTGGCGAGCTCATTTTACCGGCCAATGAGCCGGGATCCTCCATTATGCCGGGCAAGGTCAATCCGACTCAATCTGAAGCGTTGATGATGACAGCCATTCAAGTGATGGGAAATGATGCGACAATTACTTTTGCAGGCTCGCAAGGAAATCTGGAGTTAAATGTTTTCCGTCCGTTGATTGCTTATAATTTAATTCAATCCATTCGTTTGCTCAGCGATGCAGCCTTAAACTTTTCCCAAAAATGTTTGGAAGGAATTGAGGCTAATCGGCCCCGCATTGCCGAACACCTTAAGCAGTCCTTGATGCTTGTGACGGCCCTCAATAAAGCGATCGGTTATGACCGGGCAAGCCAGATAGCGAAAAAAGCCTATCAAGAAAATATGACTTTAAAAGAAGCGGCCCTCTCGCTTGGTTTTTTAACGGAAGAGGAATTTGATCGAATTGTAGATCCCAAAAAGATGATCGGGCCCAGTCTTTAAGGGGATGCGGGCTTTTCTTCTTGGGGAATATTGAACGTGATTAAATCTACCCACAAAGGATGTTTCCATGTTTCAAGCACACATCCGCCGCCTGTCACATCAATTTTATAAGTGGCTACGCCGCCTGATTCGCAATAAGCCTCGTTGACGACATAGTATAGGTAGGTCCCTTTCATGCTTTTCAAAGGAAGCGAAATGGTTTCTTCTTTATGGTTGCGCAAGCGAACTTTAAGATGCAAGGCCAAGTCGTCATAGGCACAATAGCTGGATGGAAGCGACCATTGGATGAGCAGCCGCTGACCTATGATCGGATTGTCCAGATGAGGATCCGGCGTATAAACATAATAACTGGCTAAATTTTCATGGCTAAGGTAATGCGTTTGAACGCTTAAGCGTTGAAAGACGCAACTGCTCAAGGCTAGCTGGAAGAGCCCCAGAAAAATCATTAAGCGAAGCTTGGCGGAAAGCAATTTTTTAAGCATGAAAATGAGCAGCCTTTTTAGTTATTCTATGCCGCTCCGTTGCCGGTCGAAGCGATGCGGAATGATTATCTCAAATTTGCAATTAAAAAATAAAGAGATTCCAGGCTTCCTGCAGGCGATACATGGATTCTTGAAAGAATGGAATTTAATCTCGGATGCGCTTTCAGTTATGCCACTTACGTGGCTTTGTCTTATCTATTCCATTCAAATTAAGCGCAGGTTATGTCAAAATAGGCTCCGGTGCATCTAAATGGGCTTTAGTAGATGCAAGGGCTAGGGCATTGAGATGATGAGCCCCCCAACGGATGAGGTGCTGCGTCGAATTCCAGTCTAAGCAGGAATCCGTAATGGAGACCCCATAAGAGAGCTGGCTAGGATGAGAGGGCAGGAGTTGGCTGCCTGCATAGAGGTGGCTTTCCAGCATGAGCCCTCGAATAGCGGGATTTCCTTCCGCAATTTGATGTAAAACGGATTGGAAGACTCCCGGTTGGCGGTCGTATTTTTTTCCGGAGTTTTGATGCGAGCAGTCGACAATTAAGCGGACGGGCAACTGAGCATGGGATAAGCGGGAGGCAGCTTCAGAAATGGAGGCGGGATCATAATTCGGCCGATGCTCTCCTCCTCTTAAAACAATATGCGCATCGCTGTTGCCTGGGGTATGAATGACAACAGGGAATCCTTCTTCATTGAGGCCCATATAAGAATGGGAATGGGAGGCGGCGATCACGCCATGCACAGCTGCTGAAATGTTGCCGGCAATGCCATTTTTAAACCCGATGGGCATATCCAAGCCTGATGCAAACTGACGGTGCGTTTGGGAAGAGGAAGTGCGGGCGCCAATCGATCCCCATGCAATTAAATCATTATAATAAAAAGCCGTCAACGGATCCAAAAATTCCGTTGCTGTCGGCACTTCTAGATCGGCTAGCTCCAAAAGGAGTTGGCGAGAAAGCTCGATTCCTTGCTGCATGCGGTTGGAGCCGTCGAGCAAAGGATCATAGAGAAATCCTTTCCATCCGGCAGAGGTACGGGGCTTTTCAAAATAAACCCGCATGACAAGAAAAAATTGCGAGGCAACATTTGCCGCCAATTCCTTCAATTGTCTGGCAAAATCTTTTGCGGATCGAGTATCATGGATCGAGCAAGGGCCCACAATGAGCAAAAGACGGGGATCCTTTCTATTTAAAATATCGCGAATCGTTTGTCTGCTTTGCGTCACAAAAGTTTTTTGTTGCAGAGTTAGCGGCAGTCGGTTCTTTAGTTCTTTATAGGATGGCAATCGTTCCATGGTGACCTATAACAAAAATTTTCATTTGAACTTAAAGTGTAGCACAGATGCAGATTTAACGCATCGTCCGAAGGCAAAACTCTTTTCAGTTGTCGAATCTCTTTATAATGACTATCAAGAAACAAGGCAAACTGAACATGCCCCTGCTTGTCTTTTCCCTCAGATACGGGAAAGGGGAGGAGAAGGATTTACCGCGTCTCTTTATCGAGGGGCCCTTCATTTGGAAGCCGATAGTCCGCTTGCTGCTGTTTATGGATTGGCTCAGCTTAAAGCAGCGGCTAGCAGCCGCCATTTACCGGATTATCTAGGTGCATCAACCCCCTGCTATGCCTGGCGCCCGCTTTGGTTAAACGGCGACCTCCTCTGCTCTTTGACTCCTGAGATCTGCCTGTTTCTCCCTTCTTTTTTATGCGCGCTAGACGTTCCATTAGAGGAACAGCCGGTTTTCCGCTCGTTTTGCCTCCAAACCTTAGAAAAAGGATTTAATACGGTCATTTTAGGAAGCTGCCAGCAAAAAAACGCAGTAAGCCAAACCCAGCCTCCTCGCTCCCTTGATTTACAGGCTCTATGCCGAGCTTTTCATGCATATGGACTGAAAATTATTTTAAAACCTACTTGGCGTTGTTTAGATCCTGCCTTTCGTTCTTTTCTTATTTCGCCTTTTGATCCCCATTTTCGCAGCTATTTAGCCGAACATATAAGCCATTTAAAGTCAGCTGAATATGATGGATTAATGTGGGAGAGTCAGTCGACTCATCCGCAATTTATGCAGCATCCGCTTGCGGATGCCGCTTCGGAAGCTGAGGCCATGCTGGAAGAATTGAAGGGATGGGAGCAGAACATTAATTCCGGCGCTTTCTTCTTTTATTATCTATCAGCCACTAAAAAAGAGGAGATGCTCAAGCAGGCGCAGAGGCTAGCCTTTTTATGCCAGCGGGCAGGAAGAAAAACGCTAGTTGTCTTCTCTGCCGTTGCCGGCGATCCTTGGGAAGATTTTCTCCCTCCGCATCCCGTTTGGGACCACTTGAGGCAACTGCCCGATCCTCTTCAGACGCCTTTGCTTCCTTTAGTGAATGTCGGAGCGATTCAGCAAGGCGAAGGCCTATGGCCGGTTCTCACGCCTGAGCGCATAGACGCTGTTCTTGGCCGCTTCCATCGCCATGCCTTTGCCGGCATGGTTGCGCTGACTAATCGATTTCCCGATAGGAGCGGCTTATTGGCCTGCAATTTATGGGTCGCCGGGCAAGCGCTTTGGCGCCCGCTTGCCCCGTCCCTTTTAATGGACACATGGTTTCGGGCCTATCGTTCGGATCTTTCTTTTATGACTTTGCAAAAATGGTTTAACTCCCTAGCGAATTTAACGCTAGAACTGAGACATATACAGGCGCTAACCCGGGAGGACGGATCTTCGATGCTTCCTCTCGAAGACTGCCGCTTAAAGGCCGAAAGCTTGCTGGCTCAATTGGCCGATCTACAGGCGATTGCCCAAAAGGAGAAAGGGCAATCCAACAGTCCGCATGCATCTATAGCCGATTACTTTTATTATTTTTGCCGGGACGCGCGAAGAATCATTTTTCATTTTCTTCAATCCCACCGCTTGCCTTTCTCCAGTTTCTTAACCGGGCAAGACATGCAAAAATCCTTTTGGAGCGAAGCTGCGCAAGGAGCTAGCCAAGGCGTTCGGCAGGCGCTGGCCATCCACTTTGCCCTTAAGCCTTTTCGAGGAGATCCCGGATCGGCAATGGAGCAGATCTATCGGGAAAATACGCTAGTGGACTAGCGTTGAATGGCTAATGACCTTGTTCGCGATTATTTCCTTCTAGAGAACAACACGCGAATTTAGGTCATTAATGGTATTAATTCCCTTCCTCTACAATAAGCGGATAAGGCCAAAAATTCAGCCATAAGACATGAAGATTTTCCTGCCCACAGTTTCAATTTCAGGTTATTTAATATTTTAAATGGGGGTTTGTTTGTTTAAATATTATTTGTTTAAATTTAAATTTAGTTTAATAAACGAGTGTTTTATAAATAAAATTTTTATAAAAATTTTTATGTTTATTTCTTGAGCCAGAAATATAATTTCTGTTATACTTCGCTAAAATTTTGATGTCAAAATTTGGCAAGAAACCGCGTTCGTTCCTTCTTGTTCGCTGAACAAGCTGTTGTCAGTTGTGTGAGAGATTCTTGCAATTCCCCCATTATAAACAATAAACATTTACTTAACGGGTGAACCATGGAACAAGTCGATCAATTTTTAAGTGAGCTGAGAAATTGGGTCTGGGGCGCTCCTTTATTGTTATTATTATTAGGCACAGGAGCGTATTTAACTTTTTTATTAAAGGGTGTGCAATTTCGCTATTTAGGCTATGCATTTAAACAGGTTGTTGCGCGGCAGCGCCAAGGATCTAGGGGAGATATCAGCCACTTTGAAGCATTGATGACGTCTTTAGCGGGGGCGATCGGAACAGGAACGATTGTAGGTGTGGCAACTGCCATTACAGTGGGCGGTTTGGGAGCCATTTTTTGGATGTGGGTGACAGCTTTTTTGAGTATGGCGACGAAGTATGCCGAATCGCTGCTTGCCGTCAAGTACCGCGAGCAGGATAAACGCGGCGAAATGGCGGGCGGACCTATGCAGTACATTGAAAAGGGATTGGGCTGGAAGTGGATGGCATGGGTATTTGCCTCTTTGGGGATGATCGCGGCCTTAAGCACGGGCAATTTGGTGCAGACAAATTCAATTGCCGAGGCCATTAATCATGTTTGGCAAGTCGACCCTTGGATTACAGGCCTTGTTCTATGCGTTTTGACCATGGTCGTCGTCATCGGAGGGGTGAAAAGCATCGGTCATGTGGCTAGCGTATTAGTTCCTGGCATGGCTCTTCTTTATATCGGAGCTGCCATCTTTATTTTAATTGTTAATATCGATCTCATTCCTGAAGCGTTTCTTCTCATTATTCATAGCGCTTGGAATGGACAAGCTGCAACAGGGGGATTCTTGGGTTCGACCATGGTCATGGCTTTGCAAATGGGCGTAGCGCGCAGTGTATTTTCAAATGAGGCCGGCTTGGGCATTTCTTCTGTGGCGGCAGCGGCAGCAAGAACAGATAGTCCCGGCAGACAAGCGTTAATTACCATGACCGGTGCCTTGATTTCCACAGTTATTGTCTGCACAATGACAGGACTCGTTTTGGCTGTGACGGGCGTCATGGGAACGATGTCTGCCTCGGGCCAAGTTTTAAACGGCGCGTCTTTAGCCATTGCGGCTTTTAATTCGCATATTACAGGCGGCGAATATATTGTTACGATCGGGCTGATCTTATTTGCTTATACAACGGTATTGGCTTGGTCTTATTATGGAGAGAAATGCTGCGAATATCTATTTGGTGAAAGATCAATCATTGCCTATCGCTTTTTATTCGCCTTGGTTGTCATTCCGGGAGCGGCTTTGAAAATGGAAATCGCCTGGCATTTAGCCGACATCAGCAATGGATTAATGGTTATTCCAAATTTAATTGCCTTAGTCGGACTGTCGGGAGTGATTGTAAAAGAAACCAAAGATTTTCTTTTGACTGTCAATAAGGAAGAAGAGGAAAATCTTAAGCTAAGCGAGGCGGAAAAGTAAATGTCGAATTTGGGTGAAACGTTATTGAATGGACTGGACGTCCTTTATAGTTGGGTGTGGGGAGCTCCTCTTTTAATCCTTTTGTCCGGAGTTGGCATTTATTTGACCATTGCCTTGCGCGGATTGCAGTTCCGCTACTTAGGTTATGCCTTAAAACTGGTCTTCAGTCCAAGCAAGGATCATCCGGAAGCTGAAGGAAAAGGAGATATCAGCCATTTTGAATCTTTAATGACAGCTTTAGCAGCGACGATTGGGATAGGAAATATTGCCGGTGTGGCAACCGCCCTTGCTGTCGGCGGATTGGGCGCTTTGTTTTGGATGTGGGTGACGGCTCTTTTGGGAATGGCCACTAAATATGCCGAAGCCATCTTAGCCGTAAAATACCGCGTGACAGATGCGCGGGGAGAAATGTGCGGCGGACCGATGTATTTCATTGCCTCCGGGCTGGGCTGGCGCTGGCTAGCCGTCTGCTTCGCCTTATTCGGCGCCATAGCGGCGCTAGGCGGGGGAAATATGCTTCAAGCCAATTCCGTCGCAGATGTCATGGGAAGAATGTTTCACATCAATCCTTGGTGGTCCGGTATTACCGTGGCTGCCTTGACGGGGCTAACCCTGCTGGGCGGGATCAAGAGCATCGGCAAAGTGGCCGGTTTTTTGGTTCCCTTCATGGCCCTCTTTTACATTGCCGGCGCAAGCGTTATTTTAGCATTCAATTATATGGAGATTCCCGGCACCCTGATGGCCATTGTCACGCATGCCTTTACCGGGCAAGCGGCGTTTGGCGGTTTCATGGGATCGACCATGCTGCTAGCCTTAAGAGTCGGTGTGAGTCGAGGCTTGATGACGAGCGAAGCGGGATTAGGGACGGCTTCTATCGCCGCTGCGGCTGCCAAAACGGATCTTCCCGGACGTCAAGCGCTTGTGTCTATGACAGGTTCATTCTTAGCCACTATTATCATGTGTTCGGTAACGGGATTGGTTTTGGGGGTGACAGGTGTTTTTGGACAAATGGATGCCGAAGGCAAATTATTAAATGGAGCGTCCATGACCGTTGCAGCTTTTGAATCCGTTTTTTCAGGCGGAGGCTATGTGGTAACAATCGGACTTATCCTGTTTGCTTTTACGACCCTTTTAGGCTGGGCGTATTATGGAGAAAAATGCGTGGAATATTTATTTGGCGTTAAATCGGTGCCTTTTTACCGCATTTTATTTACCTTAGTTATTATTCCGGGAGCTGTACTAGAGTTAGATATTGTTTGGAAAATTTCCGATGTCTTTAATGGTTTGATGGCCTTCCCTAATCTGATTGGACTATGCGCCTTGTCGAGTGTGGTCATTGCTGAAACCCACCTTTTCCTAAATGTATTGAAAGCGGAAAAACAGGCAGCTCTTAACAATGAGGCCTTGGCTTAAGTTATTGTTGCGCTTTCCATTGCGATTGATAAACAAAAGCTCCAAAGAGGATTCCCTCTTTGGAGCTTTGTCTTTTACAGGGGAAATTTTTTTCGGTAATTTTAGGCTGCGGCCGCAACAGGAAAAACGGGATGATCCGATCCCGGAGAACGCAGGCGTAACACAAGCGGGTTGGACTTTTCGCTATGAGGGGAGCTGCCAAAAGGACCTTGATTGAGCCCTGTTTTCTTATAGAGCAGCCATGTCCATAAATGGGCGATGTAATACCCCAATTTTGCAGGATAGCGCTCGAGCTGAAACCAGGTAGCCTCTTTCTTGGTTCCATCCGGCAAGGTAATTGTCTTTTTAGAGAATAGGCCTTCGCTTGCAATAGGTCCGCGGAAAGCGTATTGCTTGGCATTGGACTCATGAGAAGAGGGACGCTCGTGTTTTTCCTCTAAGTGCGCGGTCCAATCTTGGTACGTTTTTCCATCATCTTCAATCAAGACATAAGCGCCATTTAAAATCTTTAAAATAATGTCTTTTTGATCCAAACCAGTCCAGTCAATTTTTTCTCTCAAATAGGTGGCCGTATAGCGCTCTTCATCTGTTATTTTGGATAAGCGCTCTAAAAAGGCCTTTTGGATTTTTCGAGGAAATTGAGAAATGAGGTGTTTAAATTCTCCTTGCAGTTCTCTTGTAGCTGGAGATTTTTTGCCAAAAAATAAGCCGAGGAAGTTCTTAAAAGCTTTAACAACACTTCGAACAAGAGACGAATGGTTGACGTGACGGATTTGTATGACGGATTTGGGACCACCCATAGGAGAGAAAATTTCTTTTAAATGGGGATCCGTAATAGAAATCACCTTTTCGCGATATACGCGTTCAATTCGGTTTTTCTTAAGGATTGTCACTTCTGCCGAGTCGGTAGAATTAAGGGTAATCGTCAACGCTTTAATTTTTTCATTTTTGTTATTAAATTTGCTTTCGCGAAGCACATGAGCAAAAAATTGTTTAATAGGTTCAATCTTTTTTGAATCAAACTTATTTCTATTTAATAATAGGCCATCCTTATCCAATAATTTGACTTGGTACGTCCGATCACCTGTAGATATCTCCAATTTTCCCTTACTAGTTAGATGGGCATCTACGGAATAAAACGCAGAGTTGGAATAGGAGTGAGAAATTGGTTTAATCATATGTTGTTAATAAATTTGTTTAGTTTTATTTTTATAATACTAAATTCTTATTTTTAAAACAAATTTTTAATTAATCTAAATGTTAACTTTTATGTGTTAAAATATGATTAAGGAAAAATAAATTTGAAAATGTGGTATTTTAAAATTTTAAATTTATATATGAATTGTAAAGGGCTATCAGAGAGGGAATTAAAACCGCTAACGAGCTGAATTCAAGTTTCTTTCTTTTATAAAAGCATTTGAATAGGCGTGCTTGGTTTGTAGCGGCATTCTCTTTATATCCTTATATCTGTTTATTCGGTGCGGGGATGGATGAATTTCGCAAGGAATGCCAAGTCGAATTCAGAGATCATGAGCTGTTTTCATCTCTTCTCTTAGAATTTTCTATTCGGGAAAAACGTTTGGTTTGGGAGATAAGGGAATTCAAGGTTGAATTCCCTTATGTATGAAAGGATCAGTCAGAAAAGGTTTTTAACTTGCGGTTAATTTCCTGTAATTCCCTTTCTCCCTGTTCAAGCTGATTTTTTTGCTTTTCGATGAGCTGGGCAGGCGCGCGGCTGACAAAGTCGGGATTAGAAAGCTGGACGTTGAGTTTTTCCAAAGCAGCTTCTAATTTTTCTTTTTCTTTGCTTAAGCGCGCCTTCTCTTGTTTAAGCAATTCTTCGGGAAGAGGCAGCATGATTTTCAAGGAATGGAATACTCCCGTGCAAGCAAATCCCATTGCCGTTTCTTTGCTCTGTACTTCAATGCGTTGCGTGCGCACTAAAGCCGAGATAATGCCGATATTTTCTTTGACCGTTTGCCATTCCGGATCATCCGGTTGTCCAATGATATAAACATCGGTCGCCGTGCCGGGGGAAAGCTTCATTTCTCCGCGAATATTGCGGATCGTATAGACAACTTGCTCCATTAAAGCAAAGGTCTGGTCGATTTGAGGATTGAGGTCGCTTTCACGGATGACTTGCGGGTAAGGAGCTGTTAGGCAAGCGGGGCTTTTTAGGGCGCGAATGCATTCAATAGTATAAGGATCTGTTGCTTTGCCCTCTTCGAGGCCTTCAAACCGTTCCTTTAGAATATGGAAAAGTTCTTCGGTAATAAAAGGGGCCATTGGGTGCATCAGGCGGATAGCCTGGCAAAGAACAATAACGAGCAGTTTTTGTTTATTGATCCGCTCCGGGGCTGTTCCTATTTTTCCAAATAGAATGGGTTTTGCAATTTCAACATAATAAGCGCAGAATTCCTTCCAGAAAAAGTCATAGGCCTCTAAAGCGGCTTGATCAAATAGATAATGCTGCAAGCTATTATTTACGCTTTTTACCGTGCGGGCCAATGTTGAGAGGATCCAGCGGTCTTCTAAGCTGAGGAGGGATTCGTCCAAGCCTGTGGAGAATGAGCGTGCATCGAGAGGATGGCTGCTGAGCTCTTCATTTCCGTCCAGATTCATTAAAACAAAGCGTGCGCCGTTCCAAATTTTATTGGCAAAGTTTTTAAATTCTTCAAAGCGGCGGCGATCGAGATCAATCTGACGCGCTTGCGTGGCGCTTGCGCAAAGGGCCATTCGGACGGCGTCCGTTCCGTATTGATCGATCATTTCTAAAGGATCGATGATATTGCCCTTGGATTTGGACATTTTTTCCCATTTCGAAAAGACCTCTTTAGGGGTTGGCTTGCCCAAGTCATACTCTAAGCGCTCTTGTTCGCTGGCATAGAAAATTCCCCCTTCGGGCGAATTGCGCCAATAAGATTTGCCATAAATGAGGCCATGCAGGAATGTTTCGGGAAACGGCGCTTTTCCCATGGCGTATTTGCCCATCATGATCATGCGGGCTACCCAGAAGAATAAAATGTCATGGCCTGTCACCAGCACTGAATTGGGATAAAATTTATCCAGCTCGGGCGTCTTGTCCGGCCAGCCCAAAGTCGCAAAAGGCCATAATGCCGATGAAAACCACGTATCTAAGACATCGGGATCTTGTATCCATTCATCCGGAGCTTGCTTGACCTCTTCCGGTATGTCCGCTCCATCGTAGCAAATCAGGCGCTTGGGATCGTCTTTGTGGTACCAGATTGGAATGCGATGCCCCCACCAAAGCTGGCGGCTGATGCACCAGTCGCGCAAGTTGTCAATCCAATGGAAATAAGTGCTTTCCCAATGAGAAGGGATCAATTTGACTTCTGCCTGATCGACCGCTTCGCGAAGCTGTTTGGCAAATCCGTCCATGCGGATAAACCATTGCTTGGAAAGATAAGGCTCGATCGTCGCTTTAGAGCGGTAAGACACGCCGACGCGATGGACGTGAGGTTCGATTTTCTCTACAAGGCCAAGTTCCTTCATGCGAGCGACAACGGCTTCGCGCGCCTCTGCCATGGTCAGACCTTCGAATTCTCCTCCATTGGCATTAATTTTGCCGTCGGGAGTGAGAATATTGATGAAAGGCAGGCGATGCGTCAAGCCCATTTGATAGTCGTTCGGGTCATGCGCCGGAGTGACTTTCACCATTCCTGTCCCGAAGGCAGGGTCGACATGATGATCTGCGATAATGGGGATAGGACGGTCAACCAAAGGAAGCATGACGGTTTTGCCAATAAGGCTTGCATAGCGCTCATCCTGAGGGGAAACGGCTACCGCCGTATCTCCCAGCATTGTCTCTGGGCGGGTTGTTGCAATATGAATATAACCCGATCCATCGGCTAAGGGATACTTAAAATGCCAGAGGAAAGACTGCTTTTCTTCGTATTCTACCTCATCATCGGCTAAAGCCGTCTGTGTCACAGGATCCCAATTGACAAGATAGTCGCCTTGATAAATTAAGCCATCGTCGAACAATTTTTTGAACATGGTTCGGACGGCGCGTGTATTTCCCTCGTCCATGGTAAAGCGCTGCCTGGACCAGTCGCAAGAGCTGCCCAAGCGCTTCAGCTGTTCAATAATGCGGGTCTCGCTTTTGTCTTTCCATTCCCACACATGGACGAGGAATTCTTCGCGCGAAAAATCCTTTCTCTTTTTATTGTGCGTCCGAATGAGATGCCGTTCAACCACCATCTGTGTGGCGATACCCGCGTGGTCTGTTCCTGGAACCCATAGTGTTTCAAAACCTTGCATGCGTTTCCAACGGATAAGAATATCTTGCAAGGTGTTCACAAGCGCATGGCCCATATGCAAGACACCTGTCACATTTGGAGGGGGGATGACAATGCAATAAGCAGGTTTTGTAGAATGGGCGTCGGCGCGAAAATAGCCGCGGGCCTCCCAAAATTGATACCACTTTGCATCAATGGTTTTTGCTTCATAGGCTTTGGGTAAATCGGCCATGGGTCTCCTTATTGAGGCAATCCGGGCAGGAATGCAATCATTCAATTTATTGAAGGTTGAACTATGAATTTGACAAGGGGGATTAAAATAATCCCAACTATCGATTAATTAAGGTTTTAATACCCTCTCTAATAAAACGAAAATAATTTAGCATAAATGGGGAAGGATTTGCAACTTTCCTCTATACCGAAGTCAATCAAGCTGTGGAGGGAAATTGGTATAATTGCCTGAATTTTAATAAGGCGAATTTTAGCACATAGACGGCTACTAGAAAGGCCGAACTGACTTGGGCAATCTGGGTCAGTGTTAAATGATAGCCGGCAAGAAAGCAGATCGCCTTGGATAGCAACGCAGAGGTGGTTAAATGCAGGATTTGACCCGCTAAAGGAACAAGGGAAACAGTCCAATAAGGCTCTAGCCATTTGGCAAAGAGAGGGGCAACAAAGTGGCTAATGGTAAAGGCTATAGTCATAAAAGCCATTCCCTGGACGGGAGGAATAGACGTTAGGCAGGCCGTGCTTAAATAAGACAGTCCGGAAAAAAGGAGGAGCTGCGCAGAAAAATAATACGGATGGGTGGGCTGCGTCATCTGACCTAGCCATCTAGAAAATTCCTCTACTCTTAAAAATTCCACTCTCATCGCTTTTCCTCTCTTTTCTTTAAAAATCAGGTTAAAATATATGGTTTAATTATTATTATGGCAATTTGTGCCGGCAAGTGTGCTAAAATTTAACTTATTTCCTTAACTTATAAGGAGTTCATGATGGTTCCATTTAGGCAAAATATCGTTATCATTGGTTGCGGAAGCGTGGCTCAATGCACGTTGCCCATTTTATTTAATTTGATCGATATCTTGCCTTCTTCTGTGACTATCATTGATTTTGTAGATAATCGCTCTGCCATCGAACCTTTTATTAGGCGCGGAGTTCGCTATGAACAAGTGCGCTTGACGCAAGAAAATTATCAAGAAATATTGATAAACTGTCTTTCGCCGGGAGATTTATTGGTCGATTTAGCCTGGAATTTAGAGACGGCCAGCTTGATTGAGTGGTGCCAACAGCGCCAAGTGCGGTATATCAATACGTCCTTGGAGCTTTGGAATCCCTTTGATCATTATGCGATCAGAGATCCCCGAGAGCTAACGCTTTATCATCGGCAGATGAGGTTGAAAGACAGGCTTGCCGCTTTGGAAAAAAAAGGGCCGACAGCCATTATCGATCACGGAGCCAATCCCGGCCTCGTTTCGCATTTTGTTAAACAAGGCCTCATTGATATTGCGCAAGAGCTATTGAAACGGCCGCTTGCGGCTGAAAGACAGGTGGGGCTTGAGCAGGCTCTTCACCATTTAGATTTCCCTCGCTTGGCTCAAGCGATTGGGTTGAAAACCATCCATATTTCGGAAAGGGACACCCAAATCGCCAACGATCCCAAGCGTGTCAATGAATTCGTCAATACGTGGAGCGTGGAAGGCATCATTGAAGAAGGAATGGCGCCGTCGGAGATTGGATGGGGCACGCACGAAAGGCAACTCCCTCCAGGAGCTCTCTTGCATTCAAAGGGGCCTGGCAATCAAATTTGCCTGTCTCAAAAAGGCATTCATACATGGGTCCGCTCCTGGGTACCTAGCGGCCCGATTGTCGGAATGGTGATCCGTCATGGAGAGGCGTTCAGCCTATCCCAATTTTTAACAGTCTATCAAGACGGGCAAACCGTCTACCGGCCCACTGTGCATTACGCTTATTGTCCTTGTGACTCGACCATTAATTCCCTGCAGGAATTGCATATGCGGGCTTACCGCCCTCAAAAAGAAAGGCGCATCTTATCGCATGAAATTCTTTCCGGAAGCGATGAATTGGGATGTCTATTGATGGGACATGATTTAAAGGCGTGGTGGATTGGGAGCATTCTAGATATAGAAGAAGCGCGGCGGCTTGTGCCAGGCCAAAACGCTACAACGGTTCAAGTTGCAATAGGAGTGGTTGCGGCTATTATTTATGCGATTCGGCATCCGCAAGAAGGCTGTTGCCTTCCCGATGATTTGAATTACCAAGAGATCATGGAAATCGCCAAGCCTTATTTAGGCCAATTCCTCTCGCAGCAAGTGGATTGGTCGCCTTTGTCAGATGTCCAAGCCTTTCTTCCCTTTAATGCAAGTTTGCCCAAAGAAGAGGATGAATGGCAATTTGCCACTTTCAGGGTTTAAGCTAATGATCTAGGTTCGCGTTCTTTTTTCCCCTTAAGCGACGTGAATTAGCGGGCAATCGTCACTCCCTATTGCCCGCTATCTGATGTCAGATTCCCCGAGAGAATCTCCTTTCAAATATAGGTGATTCTGAATTTAATACATTCTCTAAAAGGCTTTGTGCGTAGCCTATACCGAAGCAGTCGAGGTAGATTCGCGCGCAAGGCCCCTTCTTAGAATAATGCTGCTGATTGCAAATGCGGCTATTGCCAGAGGGTGAATGGAATATTGGGTTAAGCGCGAAAAGACTAGATTAAATGTCAGCATGGAGGTGCCGGTAATAAAATCAAGGACATAATTCTTTATTCTAATTTGATCGTTGTCTAAAGGAGGAGAATCTGCCTGAATGCGTCGGTTAACGAATGCCGTAATTTTATAAATAAGCGCGAACATGGCTAGATTGGCTCCCAAAATGACGGCCACGGCATAGCGATCGCTTTCTTGCATGCGGGAAGGGATGCTTTTGATGTAGACGACAGCTCGTCCTGTCCATTTTCCTACTTTTCCGGCCCACTCGCTGGTTATATCGGCTGATGTCTGGGTGGTTACTTTAATTTTATCGAAGACTTTCGATGCCCAATTTTGAGAGTATAAGCTTATGTTCATTGTAAAACTCCTTGTTTAGAAGGATGTTGTATAATAAAAGGTCACGTGTTTAACAGAAGAGCGATTCTCCGGCAAGTAAAATTAAATTTGCCCTCTTCCTTACTTTAATGCATTTTTTCTATAGCTAATTCTTTAATCTGTTAAGGAGTGGTAAGAATATAGCGGCGGGCATGGAAAAAAAGGGCCGTGCAAAGCGTGCCGTCTAATTCTATGCCTTCTTCAATGGTCCGATTCAGCTGTTCAGCAGATAAAAGGCGTGTTTGAATGACTTCTGAAGGTTCAAGCTTGGGCTTCGAATGAAGGACGGCATTTTTTGCTTTGATATAAAATGTTTTTTGCGCACTGACTCCCGCATAGGGGAAAGCGCTTCCTATCAGCTCAAATGAATCAGCTCGATAGCCTGTCTCTTCTTCAAATTCCCGGGCAGCGGACTCTAGCGGATCTTCTCCTTCATCGATGTAACCTCCTGGACATCCCAATAAAATCTTTCCTGTCGGATGGCGGTATTCTTCAATGAGCACATAGGATTCTTCCGGAGTCGTTGCCAAGATGACAACAGCGAAAGGGCGGGTGAGCAAAGAATAATAGCGGTAAGGAGGCTGTTGACCCTTGCGCAACATATCTCGCCGGATCTTAATTAAAGATTCCTCAAAGACCAGGCGGCTTTCTTCAATAACGGGTAAGGGGAAAGGTTGATTACTCATCGATAGAAATAAATTGTTGTTGGTAAAGTTTTAAGAAATGGAGTTTTTTATCCTCTTCTCCTGAACAATGATAATAGAGAATTAATTGCCGGTAAAGCTGTCTTTTTTCCCAAAGAAACGCCTTATCGAGCCAATTCTCTGGAAGATTTTCAATGAGGAAGTGGCTGGCCAATGTCCACGTGCGCGGATAGGAAACGGGCAGCAAACCGGTAAAATGGATGTGAGCCATCTCTTTCCCTTCTGTCCCCTGTAGCCAGCATCCATATAAAAAGTGTAGAAGGGTAGAGTCTTGATTGAGCAATTCGACAGGATAAACATAGATAATTTCGCCTGCGCTTTGCCAATTTTTTTCTAATAAATAGGCCCAGATACGCTTACAGTTAAGCCGAAGCTGAGAATCAAAGGAGAGTTCGCATTGTTCCAAGACCGGTGTGCAGGCATGGACCCATTCGGTCTGGAATTGATCCAATGCGTGATCCATAAAATAGAGAATTGAGCGCAACTCATGCGGTTCGATTCGTGTCAACGGGCGCTGATAAAAGTGTTTAAATGTTTCCTCAAGGGAATAAACATGGCAGGCAAAGGTTCCTTCCAGCCATGTCCAATTGAGGGCAGGCGAAACGGATAAGTGAGAGCGAACCTCCTCAAACTTTTCTTGCGCATATTTCCAAGCGCCCAGTTCAAGTAGGCAAAAAAGGGCATTTCCCAGCTCTGGTAAAAAGGAGAGATCGCCTTGGAGCAATTCTTGAATAATTTCTCCTAAAGTATAAGGCTTGGCCAGCCAAAAGGCCAACGGAATGGCAAGCCGCATAGAGGAATGCATATGCTGCTTGGAAGAGGTTTCATCGATAAAGGGTAGGATCTCCCAGTGCTTTTGCAAACTTGTAAATAAGCGGCGTGTATGGGTGTCAATGGCGGAAGCGGGGAGATGGCGGACGGATAGAAGAGTAAAGCGATAGGTGGCAATGCGTTGCTGGCGTGAAACTTCATGCAGGCGAGAAATAATCTGCTCTTGAAGGACAGGCATTAAAGGGTGTTTGGGGTAGCGCCGATAGGCTAGCTCGAAGCATTTAATTTCCTCTTCATTATCTCCGAGCGCCTGGTACACCAAAGATTTGCCCAAGTATTCAAACGGGGCTCCGGGCGTATGATGCAGCCTTTCGAATTCCTGCAAAGCCTGATCGAGCAAGGCATTCTTATCAGCTGCCGTTTGGGCTTGCTCGAGCAAAGTCAGGCCGCTACGAAAAATGGCCTCACGGCCTTCGGCGCGATCGGGAAACAGGTAGGCGATGCGGCGGTACTCGCTTAGCGCTTGCGGATAATCCCGATGGGCCAAGAACGCGTCTGGTACGGCCAAG
Source organism: Candidatus Protochlamydia phocaeensis (assembly GCF_001545115.1). Lineage (NCBI taxonomy): Bacteria > Pseudomonadati > Chlamydiota > Chlamydiia > Parachlamydiales > Parachlamydiaceae > Candidatus Protochlamydia > Candidatus Protochlamydia phocaeensis. The sequence continues at coordinate 350,638 of NZ_FCNU01000011.1, read as the reverse complement.
CAATTGACCATGATGTTCAAGTTCCCAACTGAGACCTGCAAGGGGCTGATATCAAAATCGGCATCGCGCGACAGCATGCCGATATGGGTGCCGGTAAGGGGAATATGGGCAATATAAGAAAATTGAAGGGCATCATTAATATAAAAATGGATTGTCTCTTCAATTTTTTCAATCCGGATGCGGTGCCATTGTTGTCGCTTTAAGAAAATGTCGGGAGCATGGACGACTTCGACATTGGATCGCAGAAGTTTTGTGGAACGATTATTATCGCATCCCAGCCAGAGGCAATAGCCTTCGTTGAGGTAAGTCCGTTCGCTGGCCTCTGGAATACTGATTAAAAATCCAATGCCGTGGCCGTGTTCGCCTATGCATACATCGGCTTCGACCTTTATGTTGCCCGGAAAGGACTGCTGGGAGATCATCAAGCTGACCCATTCTGCCTCTTCCGTGACTCTTGTGATGGCGATATGTTCGGCAATGAGGATGTTCTCTTGGAATTCCCAGTCTTTTTTTTGCTTAATATCCAGTTGAGCGAGTTGGAACCACTCGGACCGTCCTTCGATATAGTTTTCTAAATCTCTAATCAAATCATCGACCGATTGATAGCGTTCTTGCAGATTGCGAGACAGGCATTTCTCGGTGAAGCGGGCCAGCATCCGCGGAACGTCCCGGTAGGGAGCGGCAAGGACAGGATCGATCCATTCTTCTTTGTTCAGATTTTTCCTAAACTCTTCCAGCGTTCCTCTTTTAAATGGGCTTTGCAAAGTCAGGAGCTGGTAGAGGATAACGCCTAAAGAATAAATATCTGTTTGAATGGTTGCCGGTTGGCCAAGGGCCCGCTCGGGCGCCATATAGGCAATCGTGCCCACCACTTTTCCCATTCGTGTAATGTTGGCCTGCCTTTTTAAAGAAGGAGGGTGGTTGCCGGGTAGCTCTTCTTCAGATGCGCCATTCAGGAATTTGGCCAATCCCCAGTCTAAAATCAATACTTCGCCATATTTTCCAACAATGATGTTCTCGGGCTTTAAATCACGATGGATGACGCCTTTGGAGTGCGCATAAGCGACGGCTTGGCAAATGGTGAGGAAGATGCGCATTAAAGCGGGGATGGAGCCTCCAATGTGATCCAACTTTTCTCCCTTTTTCTCCTGCTGGCGGGTCTTGCGGATGATCTGCTTGAGCGTCTCGCCTTCTACGAAGGGCATTGTATAATAAGCCTGTTCGGATTGGATGGTATAAATGGGAATAATAGCCGGGTGAGTGAGCTGGCACGTAATATGGGCCTCTTTCAAAAAGCGATGGCGGATCTGAGGATGATCCAGCAGATCTGTTCGAATTCTTTTTAAGGCAATGTTGCGGTTGCAAGAGGTATCATAGGCTAAAAAGACTTCTCCCATCCCGCCTTTGCCAATGCTTTTAACAATTTTATAACTATCAGTCTGTGTAGGGGTAAAAGGAAGTTCCAAGTCATTTTGCGGTTTTCCGCAAAAAGGACAAAAAGCTGGAGGATGCGCCAGAGAGAGGGTGCAGCTTTGTTTACAAAATGCACAAGTAAAAGAAATGGGATTAGGCTGATTCTGCATGATGAAATTTTAAACTTAAATTAGCAACAAAAGCAAATGGATGGGTCTGCTTGCCGTCATATTAAATTAATAAAGGCAAAAAGCAAAGCTATATATGATAAGTGAGAATGTAAAATATTTGATTATCAAAGGCAAGGACGAGGGATGGGCTACCGGATCATGTGAGATAGGCAAGGGGAAAAGGAGAATTAAAGCTGAATAAGGATCGCATGGTCTTCTGTGTGCGTTAGAAAATGGGCATTTCTAAAGGGCAAGAGGCAATTTTAATGCCTCTTGCGCCTTAATGAGGGAAGACTGGATTAGAGTTAACCTAGAACTATCGCGGCATTATTCCTCAAGCGGTCGCTTGCATGCGGCAAGGCGAGAGGATTTTGCCTGACGGCTTTTAGGACGGTATCGGAGTGGTCTTTGGCGTTCGGGCCGGCGAATTCCAGAGCAAGCCCGTCTCTTTCAACGGCTGCATCAACGATAAAAATGCTATTTTTCAAGTGATCGCTTGCCTGTTGCAGGGCGAAAGGATCTTGCCTCACAATTTATAAGACCATATCGAAATGGTCTCTGACGTTTGGGCTGGTGAATTCCAATCTTGTCACCGGTCTCGCGTTGTTGTCTACTTGTGCCGTTCGGCTAAACCGATTTCTATTTAATAAATCAAATAAAGCAATACAGATATTTCCGAGAAAGGGAACTAACAAAATTGCACATCTAACACTATTTTTCTCTTTTATATGCCTGAAATAATGATCTTGGATTTGAGCTGTAGAAAAATTTTTGAGAACATATTTTTGAAATAAAGTAACTAAATTTGTGGCTATGCTAACAAAGGGATGTAATCGGCATAACGATCAAAATTAATTAATTTTGAAGAAACTGTATTCATTATTTTAATTTCCTATTTAAATGAAATATAATATTATAATAAAAATATAAAACAATTACATTATAAATAAGAGTGCAAAAACAATGATATACAGTTTAAAATTAGAGTTAATCGTTCATAAACGATTAGCGAGTTGTAGGGCTTTCCATAACTCGCGCGCTTCTATTGACGCATTTTGGACCAGGCAATTGGATCCAAGCTCCTCTTCAAAATATACTCCTGTCATAGAAGCATAAGAAGCGGCCATTTGGTAGAATAAAGCATTAATTCCATGCTCATCCCTTTCTGGCAAGGTATAACGAAAGCCGCAATGCAAAGGAGTAAAATAAGCCTGCCTCCATGCCTTGCGGGCTGCAAGGATGGCCTCTTCAGTTGTCGCTCCCCAAACGGGGGTTTCGGTTTCTTGTCCCGCTGCCTCTTCTTTAAACCAAACATAGCGATAGGGATCTAGCTGGCGTAAAAAAAGATAGGCCGGTTGCTCGTTTTGTTCTTGTATGCGCGCGACGTGGATCAGACGGGATTTAAAAGCATTCATTTTTCTTCTTCCTATCGCTCTCTCTTACCTTTCTTTAGAATCCTCATTAGCATGAAAAGACCGGAAATGCAGACGCTGCCCGCTGATATAGACATATTCGCGCAAAATTAAATAAATTCCAAAGAGGACGAAAAGAAGAGGAAATAATAAGGAAAAAGCCATTCCCGCCAAGGTGATAATGCTTAATAAACCTAGAAGAACAAGCGTAATAAAAAAGTTGGAGCGCTTGCCTGTTAAAAATTGTCTTAAAGCAAAAGATAATCCGATTGCAAAGAGAATGCCTGGCCACCAAGCACCTGTATAAAACAGGACTCCCAATAAAATTAGAAAAATACCATTAGAAATGCTGTCTGCCTTTCGCTTAGGCATAAAGGGAAATTTAAACATGTTTCCTCCTCCTTTGCTGGACTTATCATATGAGAGCAAGTAATAAAAATAAAGAATAAGAGACTGTTGTCGAATTCATAATAGTCTATATTTGAATTTTTTTCCCAGGGACACTCCCTAGAAAGAAGCCCGAATCCGGTAAAAAAATTTAAATGGAGGGCGTTAGAACAACATAGGAGCAGGCATAAATCAGCTAGTATGTTACCATAGAATTAATAAGATGTTAAAATTTCTTAATTAAAAATTGATTGTTTTAAAAAAATATAATCAATATAATATGTTTTAATAATAAAAGCAGGTGCCTTATGGAAATTAAAAATGAAGTGCTAGATCAAATTTTTAATTCGGGTGAATTTCAAGACAAGAGCGATGTCAAAGTTTCTCTTTTTGTTATTTCTAAAAAGTCTCCCACTTTAAAACTGTTAAATTTAGAGGGATTGTCTCCTGAAAAGCGGCTGGAAAAGTTAAGAAAAGTTGCGCAAGATAACCGTTTTGTTGCCGTAGTCGAAAAGGGCGATGTCTTGTATGCGCACGTCAGTCCGCAATTTGCTGAGCGTTTGAGCACAGCCCAGGATTTATCCATCAATGGTAAAAAAGTAGCTGTTAAAGCTTTGAGCGAATCGGAATACGAGCGTTTGGCTGTTGTTGGGGAAACATTTGAAGATTATATTCGCCTAAATCCAGAAGAAGGCCTTCAAGAAGAGAAAAATCGCCAAGAAGATTCCAGAGATCGCCGCAACTCCGGCCGTTCTTATGTGCGCCAATATTTTGCAAAGGAAAATTTGTTAAGTGACGTCTTGAAAATGGATCTCATGATTCTTCAGATGCGCAATATTCCAGAGAAAATCAAGCTAGCCTTTTTGCAAAAAATGAATGAGATGCAGCGCGAAATTGATCGCAGAAAGAGAGAAGAGGCTGCCAAGAATGCAGATAAAAAATACGATATTTTGCAAACAGACCTCAGAAAGCGCATCGTTAAAGAAGAAGTGATCAAGGAAGAGGTAAAACATCAGAATACCAAACTTGAGCAAGTCGCGACCGCCTCGCGCAAAAAAGCGCGTGAAGAAGAACCTGGAATCGTTCCTGCTCCGAAGAAGCGCAAAGCCTAGATTGCCAATTCGTAAGTAAATCTTAAAAGATAGAGCGCCTGGAGGGAAAAGGTTAATATTTTCCCTCCAGGCGCTTTTTTTTGTCCTAACGGTGTTTCTAAATTGTCAAAACACTCTTTAAATAGCGCCCTGTATAGGAATTGGATACTTTGGCGACTTCCTCAGGCGTTCCTGTACAGACAATATGGCCGCCTTTTTCTCCAGCTTCAGGTCCAAGATCAATCACATAGTCGGCATTTTTGATCATATCCAAATTGTGCTCGATCATAATCATCGTATTTCCCTTATCAACCAAACGGTGGAGTACGGGAAGGAGCTTTTGGATATCGTCGCTATGCAGCCCGGTTGTCGGCTCATCAAGCAAATAGAGCGTCCGTCCGGTAGAGCGCTTGGCCAGCTCGCGGCTTAGCTTAAGCCGCTGCGCTTCTCCTCCTGAAAGGCTAGCTGTTTCCTGTCCGAGCTTGAGATAGCCCAATCCAACGGCAATCAGCGTGTCTAAAATGCGGATGATGCGCGGATGATTTTGAAAGGCTATGCGCGCCTCATTGACCGTCATATCAAGATATTGGCCAAAATTTTTGCCCCCGAACATCACTTCCAGGCTGACAGGATTGAGTCGCAAGCCCTGGCAGTCTTCGCAGACGACTTTGACGGCGGGAAGAAAATGCATCTCTATGCGGCGATAGCCGAGGCCCCAGCATGATGAGCACATCCCTTTGCGATGGTTATAGCTAAAATGTTTGGGCTGCAATCCCTTGGTTTTTGCTGCCGGCAAAGTGACAAAGAAGTCCCGTATGCGGGACAGCACATCGACATACGTGCCCACGTCCGAGCGAATGGTGTGGCCGATGGGATCTTGGTCGATGGAAATGACCTTATCGAAGTGGGAGAGACCGGATACGGTCGCTCCTTCGATGACAAGGGAATCTCCAGATAGGCGCCGCTCGATTGCCGGCAAGAGAATTTGCTGTAACAGTGTAGATTTTCCCGAGCCGGACACGCCTGTCAGGCAGGTCAAGGCGCCAAGGGGAATCTCGATTTCCACGTTCTTCAAGTTATTCTTTTTGGCATTTTGGATGACCAGTTGCCCTTTATTGAGGCTGCGCCGCTTAGCCGGAATGGAAATGGCCTTCTTTCCGGATAAATAGGCGCCGGTCAAAGACTGAGCGCTGCGCTGGATCTGCTTTAAGGTTCCGCGCGCTGTAATATGGCCGCCTTGCTCGCCTGACTGCGGACCGAAATCTAACAAATAATCGGCCATCCCAATCGTCAATGGGTCGTGTTCAACTAAGAGAAGCGTGTTGCCTAGCGCCTTGAGCTTTTGCAAGGCTTGATTGAGGCGGGCATTGTCTTGAGGATGAAGGGCAATGGTCGGCTCGTCGAGGACATACAACACGCCTGTCAGGCCGCTTCCCAATTGGCGGGCCAGGCGGATGCGTTGGGCTTCTCCTCCACTTAGGGAAGGCGCCCGTCTTTCTAGGGACAGATACTGCAAGCCCACTTCGCATAGGAAATCTAGGCGATTGAGCAATTGGGTATACACTTCTTCCAGCAATTTGAATTCTTCGGGTGCCATGCGAAGGCTGCGAATAAAGTTCCGGGCTTGTTCAATGGGCAGGCGGCATAGGTCTTGGATCGCCAAGCCTTCAAGGGTCACATGACGGGCTAAAGGATTGATGCGCGCGCCTTGGCAGGATAGGCAATTTTGCTCTTGCAAAAGAGGGATAATGGCTTCGCGCTTTTCTGTCGCAGCGCTTTTTCCTGCCTTGGCTAGAACGTGATTGATTCCCGTCCAGCGATAGCGCAAACCATTGGAAGCTGTATACCAGCGATCTTCCGGGGCCCCTTGCAGGATGAGCTGAATTTTGTCGACGGGAAGCTGGCGCAAAGGACAATAAGGATCGATGCCTTCTTCGTCGAGGAATTGGTCGACAAATGCAAAGGCGGCTTGACTGAATTCGTCTTGCCAGAGGCTGCGCATCAGGCCGATCATGGAGAGGGAGAGGACATCGGCGTGGTGAGAGAGGTTCGCGCCGTATTGATAGCCAAGTCCCAAGCAATCGGGGCACATGCCTTCTGATGTGTTGAATGCAAAGGTATGAGGAGTGATCTCGGGGTAAGATTTGCCCGTGCTTTCGACGGCAAAGGATAAATTGAAGGGAACATCCCGTTTATCGCGCATGACAGTTAGCTTTCCGCCGCCTATCGCCGCGGCATTTTCTATTGCCTCGAATAGCCGCGCCTTCATGGAAGAGTCGACTTTTAAGCGGTCAATGACCAAGTACAGTTCGTTCTTGCGTTTGCGATCGAAAGGAATCGCCAATTCTCCTTCCTGTTCAAGGTTAAAGAACTCTCCGTTGAGGCGGATGCGCAGGAATCCTTGGCGTTTGAAGCGCAGCAAGACATCGTCAAATTTCTCATTTTTCTGCAGCTCGATCGGAGCGAGAATATGCAATTTCTCGCCGGCTGGATAAGAGAGAATGCGCTCGACTACATTTTCTTTGCTGATGGCCTTGATCACTTCACCTGTCTCGGGACAGTGCGGCACCCCCAAGCGGGCAAATAAAATGCGCAAATAATCGTAGACTTCCGTCATTGTTCCCACCGTGCTACGCGGATTGCCCGCATGCGCCTTTTGCTCAATTGCAATGGCGGGAGAAAGGCCGTTGACTTGCGCCACTTTTGGCTTAGGCATCTGTTTGACAAATTGGCGGGCATAAGGGGAAAGCGACTCGATATAGCGCCGTTGGCCTTCGGCATAAATGGTTTCAAAAGCCAAGGAAGACTTGCCCGATCCGGAAGGGCCCGTAAAAACAGTAATTTTTTCGCGCGGAATAGTCGCATTGATTTGCTTGAGGTTGTTCTGCTCGGCGCCGACGACTGTAATGTCGCGAATGAGGGCAGAGTCACGCGCTTTCTGCGTTTGACGGCGCAGCTTGCCTTTTTGCAGTGCGGTTTGAATTTTCTCCTCGATATTCGGAAAAAGCGCATGCCGGACTGCATGGCCTGTCGGCGTATCTAATTTGGCAATTTGCTCTGGATGCCCTTTGGCGACGATTTGTCCTCCCATTGCTCCGCCTTCCGGCCCTAAATCGATAATCCAATCTGCCGTTTTGACAACATCCATGTTGTGCTCGATGACAAGCACGGTATTGCCTTTTTCGACAAGGGTATGAAGAACTTTTAGGAGGTGTTCAATGTCATGAAAATGAAGTCCTGTCGTTGGCTCGTCCAAAATATAAAGCGTTTTTCCCGTCGCCGGACGCACGAGCTCTTTGGCTAGCTTAATGCGCTGAGCTTCTCCGCCGGATAAAGTCGTGGACGATTGACCAAGCTTGATGTACTCCATTCCGACTTGCTGCAGCGTCTCTAGCTTATGCTTGATTGAAGGAATGGAGTCGAAAAATTCCAAAGCCTCGGATACATCCATTTCCAAAATGTCGTAAATGTTTTTTCCTTTATAGAGAACGGACAGCGTTTCGGGATCGAAGCGTTTGGTCTTACATAAAGGGCAATCCACCCAGGCGTCTTCCATAAAGTCCATGTCGACTTTTACCATTCCCATTCCCTCGCATTGCGAACAGGAGCCTTCTTTTACATTGAAGCTGAATCGCCCTGGCTTATAGCCTCTTGCCTGGCTTTCGGGCAGTTGGCTAAAAAGGTCACGGATTTCATCGAATAGTTTAATATAGGTGGCGGGATTGGAACGAGGGTTGCGGCCAATGGGAGATTGGTCTATTGCAATGACCTTGTCGACCAGCTCCATGCCTTTAATGGATTGATGGGGACCGACAAAGTGCTCGCCTCCATGCAGTTCATTGGAGAGGGCCGGATAAAGGATGTCTGTAATCAAAGAGGATTTGCCCGATCCCGATACTCCCGTTACAGCTACGAAAAGTCCTAAAGGAATCTTGGCATCGACATTTTTAAGGTTGTGATGGCTGGCTCCCTTGATTTCCAATTCGCTTTTCTGGGGCTTGCGCCTTTTTTTGGGAATTGGGATTTGGCGCCTGCCCGTTAGATAATCTCCCGTTAAAGAATGAGGGCTTTCAATTAAGTCCGTTAAGTCACCGTTGACAATGATTTGGCCGCCTTTCACTCCTGCGCCCGGGCCAAAGTCCACGATGCGGTCAGCCTCCCAAATGGTCTCCTCATCGTGTTCGACGACAATCACCGTATTGCCCATATTGCGCAAGTGCTTGAGCGTCTCGATCAGTTTGCGGTTGTCGCGCGGATGCAAGCCGATGGAAGGTTCGTCCAATATATAGGTAATGCCGACTAGGCCGCAGCCGATTTGCGAGGCAAGGCGGACGCGCTGGGCCTCTCCTCCGGAAAGGGTAGGGGCCGTTCGATTCAGCGCCAAATAATGCAAGCCGACTTCCATCAAAAACTGAAGGCGTTGACGAATTTCTTTGAGCAGTTCCTCGGCTATCAATCTCTCTTGTTCAGACAAGCGGAGGTTTTCAAAGAACTGCTGACAGTCAGCGACGGTCATTTCTGTCAATTCGCTGATGCGTTTGCCTTGCAACAGCGTCGCGGCAGGATAAGGCTTTAAGCGCTGCCCTTGGCAGTCGGGGCACGTTTGGATGCTCATGAGCTTTTGCATCTTTTTGCGGTAGTTTTCGCTTTTTGCTTCTGCAAAACGGCTATGAGCGTCGTGCAAAACACCTTTCCATTGAATATGATCGGTCCAGCGCGCACCCGTCACGGGATGCACAAAGTGCATGCGCGTCCATTTTTTGTCCGTTCCATATAAGAAGACTTTGCGGGCTTGGGCCGATAAGCGTTTCCAAGGCGTATGGACGCTAAAGTGATATTGTTCGGCCAAATTGTCGTAAATATTGCCATAGCGGACAGTTTGATAAGAGCTGGCAATTGAACAGCAGTCCTCAGCAATGCTCAAGTTTGGGTCAATGATCATGTCTAGGTTGAATTCATGAATCGTTCCCATGCCGTGGCAGCGAGGGCACATGCCGGACGGACTGTTAAAAGAAAAATCATGCGGTTCAAGAGATGTATAGGAAAGGCCTGACTTTGGAGAGTAGGCATGCATAGAAAATAGCTGCTCATTTTGCGAATCGGCATCCAGTACGCTGCATACGCCTTGACCGAGCTGAAGCGCCTGGCTAAGGGAATCGGCAATGCGCGAATAGGCATTGGGATCGACAGTTAATCGGTCGATCACGACATCGACGTCGTGTGCGACATTGCCATCTAAAACAAGCTCGTCTGTCAGATTGATGATTTGGCCGTCCACACGAGCACGCATGAATCCTTTGCGGATGAGATCTTGAAAGTCTTCTTTGAATTCAGCCTTTTTTCCATGCGCATAAGGAGCCAGTATAATCAATTTTGTACGCGCGGGCAGGTTTTGGACTGATTTAATAATGCGCTCGCGGCTTTGCGGCGTAACAGGCTCTCCGCTGACAGGACAATGAGGAATGCCTATCCGGGCATAAAGAACGCGCAAGTAGTCATAAATTTCGGTCAATGTCCCAACCGTCGAACGGGGATTGCGGCCTGCAGTTTTCTGTTCAATAGAAATTGTGGGGGAAATACCGCTGGCATGCTCGAGGTCCGGCTTGGCCAGTTCGCCCAATTGGCGCCTTGCAAAAGTGGACAGGGATTCGACATAGCGCCTTTGGCCTTCCGTATAAATGGTGTCAAATGCCAAAGAGGACTTTCCGGAACCCGATACGCCTGTAAAAACAATGAGCTCGTTTTTATCAAGCGTCAAATCCACGGATTTCAAGTTGTGAACGCAAACTTTTTTTAAAACAATATTTTCGTGATTCATATTCAGCTACTTGTGAAAATTTAAGCAATAAGCATAGCATAAAATTCAATGCAAGAAAACGAATAAATCTAAGGAGTGAAGAAAAGGCTTGTAATCGTTGGGAATAAGCGGGATGAAAATGAGGGAACAGGGCTATTTATACAAACAACCCATCTGGACATATTAATTATAATCGTTTTAAATTTTTAAAACAAGCTGTTGAACCTAAAGTAATTAAAAAGAGAGTTTAGCGAGTTGTCGACTCATTAACTCTACGCTTGTTCAGCAGCCGTTCGCTCAAGCTGCTGAACAAGCCCTTTTACGCCCTAGGCGTATTGCCCATATGGATGAAGGGGAATTGGCGATATGCCCTAGAAATGCCAGTTGCCTTATTTAATCGGAACAGGGTCATGAAAATAGAGTGTATATTCGGCTGGACCAATCCGTCCGGTCTGCTCGTATTTTACATCAATCTGTAGATGGTGCTGATTGGTCGTGATTTCATATCCAGCGTCATTCTTTTGAATGGCAACAAGGACTTCGCCGGAATGCAGCTTTTCTCCAAATTCTTTGCTTGTCAAAATGGACTTAATCTCTCGGACTCCCTCATAAAGAGGAGGCAAAAGCGCATATCCGGAAGTGGAGGATAAAAGTAAAAAGGCCGCAGCTGCCCAAATCATTTTTCTCATATAGCACCTTAATTTATGCGTTTATACTCAAGGAATCGACTTCATTTAGAAACAAATTTTTTCTTATTTGCCTATTCAGGAATCTAACTTTGCTCATCCATCTTTCTTTTATCAAAGAAAAAATAATATTTCATCAAAGTTTGTAAGATTGTTTTTTTTTATTTAAGATTGATCGAATCTTTTAATTTTTTCTTAATTAAATTTTAACAATTGTGTCCTATGGTTTTAAATTATTTAACATTTTAATAATAAATATTTTTATTTGATTTATGACAACATGTTCATTTTCGCCGATTAGAACGGCTGAGCTTTTGTGTTCTCCTGTGAAATCTTGTACGGATAAGGCAATCAATTCTGTCATTTGGCTAGGCCGGACAGTTTATCAGTTAGCCGCTGCAGTTGTTTGTACGCTTGTCAGGCAAGTACTGGCTTTGGCCAATTATATCTTCTCGCTCTTCTATAAGAGCCCCCAAGCCCCTCAATCGGTTAATCAGCTTGAAGAATCGATTAGATCAGCAAGCCCAAACGAAAGGATTGTGCTTCTTCCTTCTATCGAATCGAGCGGCCAGCCTTCCATTACAGGCGCAAGGCCTAGACTATCTAGAGGTGCTACATCGATTGTGCCTAGAATCGTGCCTCGATCGGATGTATCCCTAAAACTAGAGCAGCCGTCGTTATTAGCGGGAGAAAACGAGCCTATCCTCCCTTTACCCTCTTCTCGATCGATTTCTCTTCCTACTCCAAGGGAATCGCTTGTGCCTTCGGGAGAGCTTCCTTTTTCATGGGAGGCATTTTTTAATGAAGGGGGGATTGAGCGTTTATTGGCGCAAAAAGAACAAGCACTTACCGAGGGAGAAAGGCAGGGAGCGCACTGTATTTTAAGCACGCTGGGATTTACTGCTGATCCGTTCGATCAATTGACAAAATATGGATTCAAAGGCGAAGTGCAAGGAACAGCCTTATTGCGCTCGCAAACAACAGCTGAAACAAGAAAACATGTTCAGGCCATTAGCTTGCCGGCCTTAAAGAGCCAGAAAGAAGCCAACTTGGAACAATATCTGACTTTCAGTTTAAAACGCTTTGGACATGCCTGCCATTTAGAGGGGACCGTTGATTTGCCTACCGGGAAGAACGTCAATCTCGAGGGATTTTGTGAAGCTTTTACGATTCCCATGATTGCGGCTTCTTTTGAAGATTTTGCCAAAATAGATCCTTTTTTTGACGAAGATAGCCAGCGTTGGATTGTTGAAGCGATGAATCAGACGACGTCTAGCGATTCTATTAGCGATAGGGAAATTGAAGCGATTGCTGCTCGCATTCAAGCCTCTGAGTTTATTGGGCCCATTAGTATTGGCGCCGGGTATGATTGGCATGCGACAGGCGCCATTTTCTTCGGAGATTATTTAATGTATTGCAATCGCGGTGCAGGGTCAGGAACGCAGCCAGGCATTCATCTCTTCCGGATTCCAGACCGCTCGCTTGTGACAAAAGAAGTCATCCGCCAGCTATCTAGAAGACAAGAGGTTACATCTGCCCAGCATTTCAATTGCTCAGACATTGAACGGGAATTGGGAGGGGTACGCATTCATTACGAAAACCTTCCATCGCAAGAAACAGGCAACTGCACGTATGTCAGCATGCAAACGGCTTTATTCAGCTTGATGACGATTAAGCATTTGCTCAATTTTTTTGGGAATGACCCCTCTTGCTTGCGCGAGTTTATTGATGAAGAAGTCTGGCAGCAATCCTTTACCTTTATCAATGCTTATCATCGAAAATGGGTGCGATTTGATGAAAGGATGGTCACGACGAATTTCTTATTAGAGACGCGTTCTTTGCTTGAAAGGCCTGTGTCTTCTCTTAATGAAGCTCTCATTCATACTTATCAAAGCGCTTTGCAGGCTTGGCAAACTAAGCATCGCTTTTCAAGTGGCTACAGCCAATTAAATGGAGAAATAGAGGAGCTTCAGCAACAATTAAGGGAATTGAAATCTCGTTTAAGGAATAATCCGCCAGATATTTTTTCTAGAATTGATTTAGAGACTAGATACTTAACTCCAGCTATTGAAACGTATTAACAGGCATTAAATAGCGGGCAGTAACTCATAATGAATGGAAAAATTTTCATCTTTTAAAGGAAAGTCCAACGAAGCTTTATAGGGGAGATGGGTGTAATCTTGTTTGACAAAGAAGATAAGCTTGCCATTGTGGATTTTAGGATGATGCATGATGGATACATCATATATGCCATAATCATTTAAGCAAGGCATGTTTTGAAGCAACGCGGTTTGCCCAGCCTCCAAACGTTGGAAATAATCTTCTTTAAAGGCGTTGATATTTTCAATATATTGGAATTCTAAGCCCTTAATTAAAAAATTGGCAATTTTTGCCATTTTTTCTATTTGCTTAGGCGCTAATAAATGTGGAAAATCGCGGCATAGTTGATATAAAGACGTATATTTGACGCCTTCTATTTGAATCGCTGGCAGGTGATCTTGATCAAAGAAAAAGTAAAGGGTGGCTTGATCGAGATGAAGCACTTGAATACATGTTTTCATAAAGAAGCCTTTCTTTTGGCCTCCTTTTCTTAAGAGGAGGGGAGCATTCTCTAAATTTTATTTGATTCTTTTTAATTTACCCTTTAAATGTCAGTTTGTCAATCAGGCCTAGACTTCTATTTCATCCGCTTCTTCATAAATGACTTCACAATTTTTTTCTGATAGAGGCAACTTGACTTTGCAAAGTTCGCATTCATGCTTGACCATGAAATAAATTTCTTCTTCCTTCATCTTAGCAGAGTGGGGAAGATACTCATAATCGGTTCCCTTATATAAATAATTCGTCATCGTCGCAATTTTATCGAGCAATTCTTGATCTAAAGAGGGAAAAAATCTCACAAGCTGTAAAACATCGCGTATGGTGGAAATGAAACGCTTTTTATAATAGAGGGCTGGCTGGTGTTGAGGACTTAGAGTAAAAATGACCTTTTTGCCATTCAGTTCAATGACAGGGAGAAAGGAGATTTCCTCTAAATCTTCTTCCGAATAGAGAAAACTGTCGCCAGATTCATTGTGCATATAGGAAGGTGGTTTGCCAGGTGAAAAACTAACCTCCGAATAAGACATATAAGAAAGGGGGGAGCCCGGATTTAAGCAAGCTAAAGACATATAGATTCCTTTTATTAATAAAAATTGTAATTTACGCCATTCTTTCGAATTAGCGCTATTCAATGAACCTACCTCTTAAATGGTCAATAAAATTTTTAGCTTTTTTAAAGCAAGTGCTAAAAGCCTCAACACGCAAATTGAAAGGGAAAAATAGGAAGAATAAAGGCAGGGTGAAAAATGAGGAGGGCATGAATACATGCATGCTTATTGAAGCACTTTTAATACAGCCTTTTAATCGGAGTATGGAGTTTTTTACTCTTTCGACTGCGTCAAAGCGTTGGAGATGAACGAATGGCAAGCGCTTTTACGTCATTACAAAGGACAAAAAAACTTCAAACGCAGGTTTTTATGCATGAGAGGACGCATCCGGTAGATCCAAACTATCATCCCGTATAAGTTCGCTTGGAATAGTCAAAAATTCCCATCTTTGATTGAACAGCCAATAATTTTGATCAAGGGCATTGAAATGGCTGCCATTAGAATAAACTTCCCACAATTCCAACTTGCCGGTTCCGGGATTAACGGCAAAGCAAAAATGGATGTCATGCGTCTCGCTGGACCAGTTAGTATCGGCAAAATGAACGGCGGAATCTTCTAGCTGCTTTTTTAAGTTGGGCTCTAAAGACTGACAGAGCGCAGTATCAATTTGACGCGCAATTTTATCCAGATTAAACGCATGCTTTATATGCATTCTTTTGCAAATTTCTAAAATGTTCTGACGATAGTGCTGAATCGTGAGCGGTTCCGGTATTTGATCGATAAGGGTAAGGCATTTATCGGCTGTATCTGCTTGCAGGAATTCGGGCAAGATTGCTCTCAGTCTTTCAATTAAATTCGCTTTAGTGACGGAATCGAGAGTCGCATTGGCAATTTCTTTTCCCGGATTTAAAACATAGTCTTTAATCCATTGCGTTGTCGGGCATTCTTGCTGCCAAGCCTTGGCTAACGAAGGGTTGCCTGCCATAAAAGGAGAGCGGTGCTTTCCATGAATGCAAAAGGGCTTGAGTTTATTGGGATTCTCTAAAAACAATTTTTTTTCGTCTTCGGACATGCGTTTGCACATTTCAATAATGTTAGCTAACGCTTCTTCCGCTTCTCCTGACACAAAACGTTCAGCCGTAAAGGGCTGATCAGCCTCTAAGTAGACTTTTAGAACAGCTTTAGAGTTATTGCCTGTTTGAGTCATCCATGGGGTGAATTCCAAGTTTTTATAATCGGGGACCAATCCTTTCGAGAGCATTTGAACAGCAGACGTATTGGCCGGATGATATTTGGCCAGCAGGTATCCCATAAATTCGGTAGAATCAATATAAGGAGTTAAAATATCAATGGTTTCGTTCAACTGATTGATCTCTTCGCTGGATAATTGAGTGCTTTTTATTTTCTTTATCACCTCTAAAAGGATATTCAAAATGAAATCGCGAAAAGCTTCGGCATGATCGATACGCTTGCTGTCTTGATATAAGACGAATCCTCCTACGCTAATATGATCTTCTTCTCCTTTTCCCCTGATTGTCGGGTCATATTGCAACCGGATGCGTTCGTATAGCATTTTTTGAATATTCAAAAAGAAGCGCTGCAATAAGCGTGAAGGAGGAATATGCAATTCCCCTAATTTAAATTGCAAAGCATCAAGGGTTGACTCTAAAATGGCTGTTTTAATCATGCTCCCTTCCTCTGCTTCTGCCATGCCTGCTATGGCATTTTCCCACACTTTTAGTAAAGGCTGGGAGGTTTGGGAACTGAAGGCAAAACAGGCTTGGGCAAAAATTTCTCCTATGGCCTCTTTTTTCTTATTTAATGCCAACGCATATTCGCTGAGTTTTTGAAGAAGGATTTTAACGCTGACTTCATACTGCTGCTCTTTAGTAGAAGAAAGCTCTTGTAGGACGGTTAAAATGGCTTCTTTACCATTTTTTAATCCCAGTGCTGTGCAAGCTGCCCGAATTCCGGGCGCTTCCCATAGCTCCGCTCGTTTTTGACCCTCTATGATGATGCAGCCGGATGAATCCACAATAATCGTTTTATTGATATTTTCGTCACTGATGCGCTTGACAAAGGGAATGTCTTTGCGGGCATTTTTGATATGCCGGGTCAATTTGCTTTCATGCAGAAGCTGGCAAAGATCTTTTAAGCAGAAGCCTAAATGAGCGGATAAAATTTCAATGGCGAGCGAAACAGCAAAGCAAGATCCATCTTCTCCTTGCCTTAAATGCGAAAGCAGCGCAATTAAAGCAGTCAGGCGTGCTTGGACATCGTTAATGGGATCATCGGGAGACAAGCCTAAAGACGCCCTAATAACTTCATTAGAAGGCGTTTTGGCATTTTTAGGCCGGTGAATTGTCTCAAAATCGGCCCTTAGCTTGGGAGAGCGTTGTAAAAGCTTTAAGGCATAAGATAAATTCGCTTCGTGGTCGAAATGCTTTTCCTCAGCCGATAAAAAGATATCCGATAAAATATCAATAATGCCTACATTGATCGTTCCAATATCCGTTAATAAAGCTTTGGCAATCTCAACGGGAATCATGGTGTGGAGAGCGATTTCTGGCGACTGCAACCTCGTCTCATAGTGGGCGACATAATGGTCCTGCAGACGATGGCAGATCTCTTGAATGGCAATATTGAATTCATTATTCAAATTTTCCAAAATTTGATTGTAATGAGGCGTTTCAATAGCCTGAATGGCCAAAGCGGGATCTTTATTGATAAGGAAAATCAATTGCCCTAAGACTTGTTTGGCATCCTCTACTAATTCCTTAGAATGATGATAATGAGATTTGACATTGGTTGCAGTTGCCATTTTGGCTAAATTGAGGGCAAAGTTCAAGAATCTCTCTGTGGAAGAGCGGGAAGCATCCCCTTCTTTATAGCGGCAGAGCAGATAAAGATCGACAAGCTGCTCAATTAAAATAGGGCTGCGAATAGTCTTAATCTCATCCCAGGGATAACCGCTTTGTGCCGCCAGCCTTTCTGCCAGAGTCGTATATCCTTTCTCCTTCAGCCATTGGATAAGTTGCTTCTCTTGCACGGGTGGAGAAGAGGTGTCGGCAATTTCCTCGATGGGTTCAGGGGGGACAAGAAGGCTTAAAGATAAATTTGAAATGGTATTTAATAAATGCTCTTGGCTCAACCGCGGTTTTTCAATGACAGTTAGGGTTTCTATATTGACATTTTTACCATCTAAAGACGAGATAGAGAAATCCTTTTCCGCTCTTATCTCGCTTATGAAATGCGAAATGTGCTGGCGATTGTTGGCAATTTTAGATAACCACTTGGGTTTTAGAGCACTGCAAGTTGCGGAAACAGGGAAAGAAGCGATCAGCTCTTTTTCCTTCAAATTGGATTCGGAAGCAGAAATATGAGGGCTATTTAACATGATAGATCCTTGCGTGCCGTCCATATCTCACGAATAAGTCTTCTTTGGTGAAATGTCAAATAAAAAATTAAATAAGTATGTATTTGATTAAAGTCCATAGGTTCAGGTATATAGGTATATGGGATTTCCCTTTCAAATCCGGCAATTGAGATTGGCGAAGACGCTTTTGCGATTGAAAAAGTAAAGATAGAAGGACCAATGGGAGGAATGGGGTTGCTTTGCGTTTTTTAATCCGAGACTTGAGGCATCCCCTATTGGATTCGCTTCCGTTATTGTCAAATTTGCCTTCTAAAAATAGAGAGTAGGGATTAAATTAATGATGACAAGTGCATAGCTAATTTATCGATTGAGGTTTGAGTAGGATGATTAGAACAAAAATTATTTGTACCATAGGTCCTTCTTGCCATACTGTAGAAAAAATGATGGAACTTATTGAAGCTGGAATGAATGTGGCAAGGTTGAATTTTAGCCATGGCACTCAGGCTGAGCATTTGATAACAATCAATAATTTAAAAGAAGCGCGGCAGAGGCTTAACTCTCCTTTGGCTATCATGCTGGATACAAAGGGTCCTGAGATTCGTCTAGGGAAAATCAAAGATGGCTATACAACGCTTAAAGCCGGACAAAAATGGAAGCTGTTAGCCCAGCAAATTATTGGAGACTCCGAACAGGTTTCTATTACTCCAGAACATATTATAGGAAACCTAAAAGAGGGAATGCGCATCTTATTTGACGATGGGTATATTTCTTCTCATGTAATAGAAGCTTCGGAAGAGGAAGTGGTCGTTGAAATTGAAAACAGCGGAATGATCCGATCCGGAAAGGGGGTGAACGTCCCTAATACCAACCTCAACCTTCCAGCGGTAACCGCCAAAGATATCGATGATATCAAATTTGGTTGCCAGCAAGATATTGATATCATTGCCGCTTCTTTCGTTCGATCCGCGGAACATGTTCTGACGATCAAAAGGCTGCTTTCGGAAGAAAAAAAGCCTGATATTTTGATCATTGCCAAAATAGAAAATAGCGAAGGGGTGCAAAACTTCGATGGGATTGTACAAGCCGCGGATGGCATTATGATTGCCCGAGGCGATTTGGGAGTAGAAGTGCCGCTAAGCCATGTTCCCCGCCTGCAAAAAATGATGATTAGAAAAAGTTATCTTGCCGGCAAACCGGTTGTCACAGCAACGCAAATGCTGGAATCGATGATAAATAATCCTCGCCCGACGCGCGCTGAAACATCCGATGTGGCAAATGCCATCTATGACAGCACCTCTGCCGTTATGCTATCCGGGGAAACCGCAATCGGCCGCTATCCTGTTGAAACGGTTAAAGTCATGCGAAGCATTGTGGAAGAGGCTGAAGCCGATTTTAATTATCGGGCCTTCTTCGATCAACATGCTCCTCTTGTTTATCATGATGTTCCTTCTGCAGTTACTTTGGCGACTGTAAAAACCGCTTATAGCTCAAATGCTAAAGCTATTTTTGCCTTCACAAGAGGGGGATCGACCGCTAGGCTATTGTCTAGGCTGCGGCCAAAGATGCCCATTATTGCTTTGACAAGCCACCAAAAGACATTCTACCAGCTTGCTTTTAATTGGGGGGTCATCCCTTACCTATGCGAACCTTGTGGAACAATAGATGAAGGATTCAAAAAAATCAGCTCGATTGCTTTGGAAAATCACCTAGTGGCTTATGGAGATCTAGTTGTCATGACAGCCGGCACGCCCTTTGGAGTGTCCGGAACAACGAATATGATGATTGTGGAAAGCATCGGAGATGTATTAGTCCGCGGACATGTTGGATATGGACAGCGTGTGCACGGCAATGTGGCCCTCGTATTAGCCCCCGAGTCAAAAAAACCTTATGCTGTCAAAGACCAGCTTTTGGTCATCCCTAAATGCGACGATGCCTATTTGCCTCTCATGCGAGAGGCTGCCGGAATTATCCTGCAGAACCATATCAATGATGTAGATTCGGAGAAGTATGCTAAAAAATGGGCGTTAAGCTTAGGGAAGCCTATTCTTTTGCGGGCTGATGCCGCCTCTCTTATCTTAAAAGAAGGGCAATTAGTCACGCTAGATCCGGAGAAAGCGTTAGTTTATAAAGGCGTTGTGCTCGAATAAAAGACGTGAAAATAAACTGGATTGTTTTCTGTGTAATTAACTATTTATTCAGATGCTTGAATAATCAATCTTATAAAATTGTAGATTGATAATAAAAGTGTTTGCTTTTAGAATGGATAATTATTCTTCTATCATCCATTCCTTTCTATGTGGCAGCTATGCGCTCTTTGAAATTTTTTTTAGCCGTCTTATTCGCTCTTAGCCTCATCGGATTTCCCGGGTATTATTTCTTTTTTCTCTCCTCGGCAAAACCTTTAAGTCAATTATACGAGATAGAGACCCCTTCAAAAAGGGACATCAAGCAAATTATTCCGGCGACAGGAAATTTAAAGCTAAAGGATCAAGTAAAGATTGGAAGTATTGTTGCAGGCCGGATTAAAGGCATTTATGTGGGAGAAAATGATTTTGTAAGGGAAGGGCAGTTATTATTCGAAATTGATACCGGCTTAGGCGATACTGAAGTGCGCGAAGCTCAGGGTGCATATGAGAAGGCTTTAGCGGAATTGGAGTATCAAGAGGAGAATTTTAAGAGGAAGAGGCAATTATTTGAAGAGCGATTCCTTTCCGATGCGGATTTGCAAGAGGCCAAGCGCGATTACTATGCAACCTTAGCCGATGTGAAGGCTTTGCGGGCGAGTTATGAGAAGAAACTGATGGCTTTTGAGAATAACAAAGTTTATGCCCCCATGTCAGGGGTTATTCTTCATATTGATGTGGCAAAAGGGGAAAAGGTCTCATCAGATGTGGAAAGGGAAGCTTTGGTCTTGCTGGCTCCCGATATCAAGCAAATTGAGGCTGAGTTGGACATTAGTGAAAAGGATATTGGCCAAATTCAAAAGGGGCAAAAGGTTCATATGGTTGTGGACACTTATCCTAACCGTACATTTGAAAGCATCATTCATCATGTCAGCCTGACAGCAAAAACAAAAAATGACAAGGAATGCAGCTATCAAGCCAAGGCCTATATTGATAATCCTCATTTACTTTTGCGTCCAGGTATGAGCGTCAATGCGATGATCGATGTCGCCTCTGTTGAATCAGCCTTAGCTGTGACTTCCCGGGCTTTTTTAATTAAGCAGGAACATCTTCGCACTATTTCGGGATTGCTAAATATTTCGCTCAAGCCGTTGGATAAGGCTGAAAAGCAAAAACTTTTGGTTTCCCATCCGGATGAAAATAGGCAATTCATTTGGGTCGTCTGCGAGGATTGCTTTAAGGAAGTGCCGATTCAGGTTGGAATGACCGATAATATTTTCTTTGAGGTTAAATCAGGCCTAGAAGGGGAAGAAAAGCTAATTGTGGATGTCATGGAAGAAGATGAAATGCAGAAAGTTTACGAGAAGGCTTACCGCAAATTTTAGGTGCTGAACATGCCCAGAGTTTCCCCGCTGATTTTTTTAAAGATGGCATTTATTAGTTTGCGCAGGCATCCGATCCGCTCCGGTTTAGCTTTGCTGGGAATTGTCATTGGAATTGCTTCGATGACGGTCACAATGGCAATAGGGGAAGGGGCTAGCGAAAGGCTAAAAAAAGAAATTTTAGCCATGGGAGAAAATTGGATTTATATTGTGCCAGGCAATTTTTTGAGTAGGGGAGAAGTGCGGAAGCGCAAGCAGAAAAAAAATCTCACTTATGAAGACTACTTGGCGATGCGTCAATTTTCTTCTAGCATCCAAGCGTGCACGCCATGTGTAGAGAAGAAGGAAGAGATCAACTATCAAGGCAACCAGTTAGTGGCTGAAATTCAAGGGGTAAACGCCGATTTTTTTCGCATTGAACCCCGCGGAATTAAAAAGGGAACGTCTTTTTCTGCGCATCATGATAAAGCAGCCATACCTGTGGTTGTTTTAGGATCCGATGTGGCCAAGGAGCTCTTCAAGCAAGAGGATCCTGTTGGCAAAACAGTCCGTATTGCTGCAAGGCCTTTTCAAGTGATTGGCGTTTTTAATGAAGCTCCAAAAAGGATGAATCGCATTCAGAATCCCAATATCAATGCTGTTGTGCCGTTTTCTTCCGTTTGGAGAAAAATGATCGCTTCAGAAGAGGGAAACCACTCTATCCAAGAAATTATTGTACGTCCCAAAGATGGCACGCATTCGGCTCAATTGGTTGCGGGGGTGCGTCGGCTTATTCGATTTCAGCATAAGATCCCGGAAGGGGAACCGGATGATTTTACCATTTGGGATCTGCAGGCAATGATGCAAGCGGCCCATAAGTCTTCACAAGCCTTTAACCAATTCCTATTGGTTGCCGCGAGCGTTTCGTTGGTTGTTGGAGGGATCGGGATTATGAATATTATGCTGGTTGCCATGACAGAGCGAAAAAAAGAGATCGGGATTAAAATGGCTATTGGAGCGACAGCGGGCCATATCCTTTTCCAATTCTTGATCGAATCCATCCTGCTTTGCTTATCAGGAGGGGTAGTGGGAATTTTATTCGGAATAGGGGGAGCGTCCCTTTTAGGCGCGTTTACAGATTTCGATTGGGCCTTGCGAACAGAGCCTATCATCCTCGCTTTTTTGACAACGGCTGCTGTCGGGCTTTTTTTTGGCTTTTATCCTGCTTATAAAGCATCCAGGCTCAATCCTATCGAGGCCTTACAATCTATTTAGAAGAACATTGCTTATTTGGCGGCTGCATTTATGTTGCTCATTCAGACAAAAAAGTTGACAAAGATCTATAAAAATGGCGAGCACGCTCTCATCGCATTGAACAAGATCGACTTGGAAATAAATAAGGGAGAAGTGGTTGCGCTTACCGGTTCATCGGGATCGGGCAAAACGACTCTTATGCATCTGTTGGGATGTTTGGATAATCCTTCTTCAGGGCAGTTCTTCTTGGATGGGCAAGAAGTATCCGCTCTTTCCGCCAAACAATTAGCTTTTATTCGCAATCAAAAAATCGGCTTTGTTTTTCAGAATTTTCATTTGTTAAATGATCTTAATGCGATTGAAAATATCGTGCTTCCCCAGCTTTATGGCGGCAGAACAGAAAAAACTGCACGGGCAAGAGCGCATGAGCTGCTTGAAATTGTAGGGCTTGGCCATCGCTGTACTCATTATCCCAATCAATTATCCGGTGGACAGCGGCAGCGCATGGCGATTGCAAGAGCTCTAGCAATGGATCCTGCTATTTTGCTTGCAGATGAGCCGACAGGTAATTTGGATTCAGAAAATGCCCATATGATCATCGATCTTTTTTGCGAAATCAATCAATTGAAGCAAACCACCATTATTTTAGTCACCCATGAAAAGGATATTGCGCAAAGGGCACAGCGCTGCATTACTATTCATGACGGCCGCATTTTATCCGATGCTAGAAAATCAGAAGAGGCGACTTTGTATAAAAAAGGCTTGGACAGGATATGAAAAAGAACCGGCTATTGATTTTTCTTTTTTTTCTTATTCTATTCATAGACGGATGGGGTCAAGAACCTTTGCTTCTATCTTTAAAACAGGCAGAAGATCTTGCCATTCAAAATAACTATCAGTTGAATGCAAGCTTGCATCGCTTAGAACAAGGATATTATAGCTATAAGTCTTCACAAGCTTATTTCAAACCGAAGGTGGCCTTTTCTTCCGAGCTTAGCATAGGACAAGACCAACACGGGTTGGATAGCGTTTTGCGATTGACCCAGCCTCTTTATGATCGTGTGGCATTTTATAATTTAAAAGAGTCTCAAATCCAATGGGAGATTGCCAGGCTAGATGTACAGCAGCAAATTTGCGACCTATTATTTCAAGTGCGGGAGGCTTATTATACCATCCTGTTAAACCAAGCTCATTTAGCTGTCGATCAGGTCATTATCAACCTTTGGGAAGAGGAAATCAAAAGGCAGGAGAGATATCTTGCGCTAGGGACTTCCATCCCTTTTGAATTGAATCAAGCAAAGCTGCATCTGAAGGGGGCGTGGAGCGACTATCATACGACGCAAGGCAAAATTAAAAGCAGCCGAATCAGCCTTTTAAAAATCCTTGGAATCCTTCCTGATACAGTCTTTGATTTGACAGAGCAAGAAATACCCCTTCCTCCTTTGCAATGGCAAGAATATCCCTTAGATCAATGGAGGCAATGGGCTTTTTGTTACCGGCCCCAGCTAAAACAAGAGCAGTTTTTTTACTTGTTATCACAAAATAAAGTATGCCGGGCGAAGGCTGAAAATACACCTAGCCTGAGCGCTTATGCAAATGCTGGCCACCACTATGTCAATAATGGATTTGATGGCCAACCTTATATCGGTCTAGGAGTGAATGTAGACTGGACGTTATATGATCCAACAAACAAGCCGAGGATCAGGCAAGCGAAAGAAGAAAGTAAAGAAGCGGCTTCAAATTATTATCAATCAGAATTAGAGGCAAATGCAATCATCGATGATTTGTTGAATGAGATCGAAAAATTTTATCTTGTTTACCTGAATGCTCAAGAAGGATGCGCATTAGCGGAAGAGGGAATGCAAATGGCGACGAAAAAGCACCAGCTTGGAATGATGTCTTCCTTTGAATACCGCGATGCCATTAAAACCCTACATGAGGCCAGGCAGCAGATCAACCAGGCTAAGTTTGACCTACGCAATGCATACGATCGATTAATCCAACAAGTGGGGCTGGATTTAAAACCGCATTGAATTTGCCTACTAATTAAAGAAGAGCTCCAAACTTGGGTTAATAAATTAATCCTTACTCTAGGTACTTCTAGGAAATCAGATCGGAAAATTTTTTTTCTGTTTTTTTTACATCAAAAAGCATAAAACTAAAATTAAGGCCATAGCCTGGGCTTTAATCTCTCTTCGTGCGCTAAAGCCATTAGAAGGGGTACTAAACGCATAATCACTTATATTTGAGATTATTTTCTTGTTCAAACCTCATCCTAGGGGAAAAGAACTCGAAATTCAGGTTAATAGCAAATTGCTTGTCCACAAGATAAATTTATTTATGGAGGACAAATATGAGCCATTCTATCCATTCTTTTTATGCCTCCTCCGGCCCTCAATATCACTATACCTTTACATTCAATGGTAAAACTTATCATGTGGATGAGAAAACTGTCCGCACTGTTAAAATTCTCTTAGATCCTATCTTAAAAACGCCGTCTGCAATAGGGACTGGAGGGCACCCTCTATTTGAGCTAAAAGCGGAGCCTCTTTTAAATGAGCCGGCTTTTGAAAACATTTTGCATTTTTTTCATCATGGTAAGCTCCAAGAAGGGATTTGTATAGATCAAATGCTTAAATTAGAAGTGCCCACCGACTATTATTGCTTATCTTTGCTCCGCAACTGCCTTTATGAGACTGCCCATAAAAAAACGGCGGCGATAGATTTGCTAAAGGAAAATACGCACATGAGCCCTTTTGATCGGCTCGAGCTGGCTGCTATGCAGCAGGAAATAAATGTTTTTTGCAAAATCCTTTTATGGGCGGTGCAAAAAAAGCGGCGGCACGAATTGGTTTCAGAAGAGGATGATGGGTTTAATGCTGGAGACAAAAATGAATTGAAAAAAATTATTATTCATTTCAATCCGTCCATGTTCAACAAATTGATGTCCCGCATCATGCGTCCGAAGTTTCCCACCCTGTACCCGCTTCTTGTAAAAGCTTATGTTCAATTTTACCAGTATGGGCTTGCAGATATTCTTCCTTTTCTGATCGATGATCAACTGCGATGGGATTGCTTGGCCGAATGGCCTTTGATAGAAGACAGGATGCTTTGGTTCAGGCAAATGTCTGTTAAGCCGCCCGCTCATTTCATTAGGCGCGCCATTATTCGCCCGCTTCTTCTTGCCGGGCGCTTTTCGGAAGCGAAGGAGTGGATGAAGCTTTGCCAAAATAAAACAGAGCTAAGCGAGAAGGCGAACAATGAGTCTAGAACAAGAAGTCTGGGAGCTATATGCGAACAAGAAGAAAAGAAGGAAAAGGAGCAAGAAAGCATTGCAAGCCTGGAGGATATGGCATTTGATGATTTAAAGACAGAAGCTAAGAAAAATCCCGCTGTTATCATGCAACAAGTTATTGAGTCTTATTGCAATCAGTTCAAGCCTATCAGCGGCCAGCTCAGTTGTGACAGCCATTCTGATGAGGGAATAATTGAAAAAGTAGAGAGGGCTTTGACAAGAGAGATAGGCATAAGCTGGAATAAGAAGCTATTTACGCTGTTCATTCGACAGTATATTCGCGCAGGGATCGAAGTGCTTTGCGAAAAAAAATATGAACACCTTAAAGAGGCCAATCATCAATTGACTTCTTATGATAAGGTGCTCCATCCAGCTATCATGGAAGATCTTGCTATTTTGAAATCTGCAGCCGATGACTTGTATGTAGAGATTTCCAAGGAGCTGGAGTCCTATAAGGCTTTAAATAAAGAGATAGAGGGGGATTTCTCCATCAAGTTGGTCCTCGATGAGATGCTTTCAGCCGCCCGCTATTTATATCAGAAGACTTTTTCATTAAAAAAAGACTTTATCGTTCAATCGACTAGCGTCTATCTTCAGGCTTACGTCATTGGAGATAAAGCGGGGATAAGCAAACCGGATTTGAGAGAGCCATTCCTTTTCCGCCTTGAGAAAGACGTTCAGGCTGCCAAGCTTGGAGATGAACTAGAGGCTAAAGATTTGGAGCTGGCTATCCAAGTTTATATTCGCAAAGGCGTAGAAGCGGCTAACTATCGAAAATATCCTCTTGGAACTAACAAGCTCCATCCTTATTTGGAAAATCAGGCGGAAGAATTATTGCGAATGAAAGACGCTCTTAAAGAGGCATTAGAATACGATTTTCCATCTGACTATCTTTGCAAAAAATATGGGGAATGCATTCAGGGTCCCCAGTTAATTCGTTCGATCTTTTTGGAAGCCTTGAAAGCTTATTATCGTACTTTTCCCCCGGAAGAGGTTGTGTGTGAAAAATATAAGCCAACGTTAATTTAAAGGAAGCATCAGCTATTATGGGCTTAATCCGCCCTCTTCCATCAACCAATGCTGCATCAAGCTTAAGGCTGCGATAGAAGCTGTGTCGGTGCGCAGGATATTCGTATGCAGTTTAACGCCCTGCGCCCCTTTTTCTTTGAGCAATGCGATCTCCTCCTGGCTCCATCCGCTTTCCGGACCGGTAAAAAAAATGAAAGGAGGAAGAGGCGCAGCGCTTTTCCACGCTTGAGAGAAAAGAGGGGCTTGGGGATCTAAATCTCCAAAAAAAGCCCGCCCTCCTAAGCTGTCCCATTTATCTAAGGCCGGCTTCATAATAAGAGCTGGAAGGTCTAAGCGGCCGCATTGCTTCATTGCGGCAATTGTTAAAGCACGGGCGCGTTCCATTTGGTGGGGAAAAAACTCTTTTTTGCCGCTTAAATGGCCCGGAAAGAGCCAAAACTCATCCACTCCCAGTTCTGTTCCTTTCTCCAGAATAAAAGCTAGCCGATCGGGTTTTGGAAGCGCTTGGGCAAGTATAAGCTGGGCTTGAGGCCGAGGCGGATGAGAGGTTTGGATATCTTCTATAATTAAAATGGCCTGATCTTTGAGAATGTCTTGAACGCTGGCACAAGCCAATGTACCTTTCCCATTGACAAGCTCGACTTGCTCTCCCTTACGCGTTCGCATTACATGGGCTAAGTGGTGAAATTCTGCGTCTTTTAATATTTTCCTGGCATGTAAAGATAATTCTTCCTCTAAGAAGTAGCGTTCAGCTGGCATTATGAAAGGGGGGTTTAGGGTGAATATAAGCATTGGGAATATGGACGCGGATCTGTTTGTCGTCTAAACTGCTATCCACTTCTAACTTTTGATGAGGGGCAAGATAAAGCGTAAAACGCTGGATATAATTCCTAAAGCGCTGGCGGAAATGCTTTTCTCTTTCTTGGGTTTTGGCTTGCGTTTGGCCTGTGCTGGCTTTCATATTGCTTAGTAAAAAAGCGACATATGTATCTTCTAAATGGGAATCATCGATAAATCCAACTCCCCATTCTAGTTTTTCCCTTTCCGTTTTTGGTGCTGTCACAATTTCAAGCTCAATATTATCCTTGACGATCTCTAAAAATAATTTACTGACATTGCTGACAAACAAGGGAACTTTGAGGACCGGAATCTGGTTCTTCATTTGAACAAAGTTATTGCTCGCTAAGGCATATGTGTCCGGATTAATCGTCGAGCTGTATTTAATGGGATAAAAAATATGAATCGGCAATTCATTTTTAATGGGGATGAGCTGCTGTCTTAAAAAGCTTAAATGAAGATATTTAGCTTCCGGATCGTTCAAAGGCTCCGGGCCTCTCGTAGAGAAGGGAATGACAATTTTTTTCCATTGGTCTGGGACATAGAAGCTGATTTCATCATCATAAGGCCCATTAGGTTGCAGGGCGTCTAGTTGATCTTTAGTAATTTCATTCAAATTGAAAGTCAGCTCTAAGCCTTGGTTTTTCAAATTGAGAACTTGCTCTTGAGGTCCGCTGACCGTCTGGGTAAGGGTGATGGGCCAGCTGTCTAAAAATTCGTAACCTTTTGGAGCTTCTCCTATTGGATGATGAATGAGGACGGGAATTTTTTCTGTCAGCATAGCACTCATTTTGATCACAAATTCGGGATGACTGACAGACGTGATGTGCTTGAGCAGATTGACATTGGGATTTAAGCTTACTAAATTTTTTTTTGTAATTTGAACGATCCCTTCATTTGGCAAGTTGGACACATCCAACAAAATCTCCAGATCGCCGGGCTCAAGTTGTTCTATGACATCTTTTGTTCCGCTTAGAGTCAAGGCTGTTCGCTTGGCTAAAAAACCATTGGGAAGCATTCCAGGAATCGTTTTATCTGGCGGTAAATTGATGACGCGGACGGGAACAAAGGGAACGGTTTTAGTGGCTGTAATGGAATGACTGACAAATATCCAGATTACAGTCGCCGTAATCAGAGCGACCAATTTACGCTGCCATTGGTATAAGAGAATGCGGTTAATTAGCGATTCCATAATTTCAATTGCTCCCAAATATTCAAAGTCGTTGGAATGCTAGTTTTCGGCGGGCTGAAGACACTGCGGATAATGCCCTTGAATCGATCGACCTTAACGCCTCTTGTCATAATGCCGTCGCGGGCAATAGATACTTTACCGGTTTCTTCTGAAACAACAATGACAAGGGCATCTGTCAGCTGGCTGATTCCCAGCCCTGCCCGGTGTCTTGTTCCCATTGACTTAGAGAGATGGGTGCTATCATCCGCTAAAGGCAGGATAGTTGCTGCCGATAGAATGGTTGTTCCGCGGATAATGACAGCTCCATCATGCAAGGGGGTTGTCGTGATGAAAATAGATTCTAATAATTCGGGGGAAAACTGCGCATTGATCAGTACCGCTCTATTCGCTAAATCCTCTAAAGAATCTTGGTTCTCTAAGACGACCAAGGCTCCAATCCGCCTTTCGGACAGGCGGTAAATAGATTGGGCGATGCTTTCTAAAAATTTATCAAATTCAGTGATCTCGCGGTATTTTTTACTTTTTAAGCTTAATTTAGATAAGGCCAAACGCAGTTCGGGTTGGAAGATAATCAGCAAGGCCAAAACCGCTACATTGACAACATATAGCATCAATTTTTCTAGGACAGGCAGATTTAACCATTTGGAAAGAGCAAAAAAGCCTAGAAAAGCTAAGCTTCCATAAAGCAAGTCCATTGCTCGCGTATTCCAGAAAAAAGACAGGAGGTAATAGAGGATAATCGCAATGATTAAAATCTCTATTCCTGGAACAATTAATTGAAAAAGCCACATAGCCGGATCAACGCGTTATTGGCTTGGAATTAAGCGCTTCATCAAGTCAATGACATCGCGATGTTCAGCCACGTCGTGAACGCGAATAATGTCTACTTGAGCAAGAATGGCTAGCGTATTAACGGCTAAGGATGCAGGCAGTAATTCGGGATAAGATTTATGAATAATCTTTCCCAAAAAAGATTTGCGTGAAAGTCCGATTAATACGGGAAACCCCAGAGCCTTGATTTTCTGCAAATTTTGTACAATTTCGACATTATCGGCAACGGTTTTTCCAAATCCAATACCAGGATCTAAAATAATATTTTTTTCCTTGATGCCGGCGTCCAGAAGCTGGTCAACTTTTTGCTTGAACCAATCGATTAAGAACGGCACGACCCCATTTGAATAAGAAGGATTGACCTGCATTGTGATTGGAGTCTCATGCATATGCATGACGCAAATGGGGACTTGCGCATCAGCAGCCACTTTTCGCATATCGGGATCTCGGAATCCAGAGACGTCATTGACTAGGGAGGCACCGGCCTCAAGAGAGGCTGCGGCCACTGTCGCTTTCATTGTGTCAATGGAAATAGGAATAGATATCTCTTTTCTCAATGCTTGAATAAGGGGAACAACACGTTTGAGCTCTTCTTGCTCAGAGACCGGGACCGCTCCCGGACGGGTTGACTCACCTCCAATATCTAAAAGATCGGCCCCTTCCTGAACAATCTGCAGGCCTCTTTGAATGGCCAAGGCAGGATCAAACCAGCGTCCTTGATCAAAAGAGGAATCTGGAGTCATATTGAGGATACCCATTAGCTGTGTCATCATCTGCATTCTCTTAAAAAAAAACTAGAAACTTTGAGTAATGTTTGTTATAGATTAAACTGCCGGATTTAATAGTGCGAAACATAATTTAATAAAATTACCGGTCTGGCAACCCAAGAGCTGCGTATTTCTAATAGGCTTATAAAGTCATCATGATCTATATCCAAGAACATGAATTTAAAGGCATGAATTTGTAAATAGACCTCTCTAAGAAAGGGGTATGAAAACCGTTAATGACCTAGATTCGAGTTTTTTTCCCTTAGGATGAGAGCCGATTAAGAGTGCCATATTAAATAATGGCTTGTTTACTTGGGCTTCTTCCTAGGAAGGAAATCATTCCAAATATAGGTTGTTATGGGGTTTAGTACACCCTCTAAGTCTTTGATAGATAGTTTTTCCCGTTATTTTAACTATCTGGCTTTCACTTGTAAATGGGAAAAATAAAGATAATCTCGAATATAGGCCATTATAACATTGTAAACACCCTCTTAGATTTGCCGAGGTTATATGGATGTTTTGATTCTAGCCCGCCTGCAGTTTGCTCTGACAATTATGTTCCATTATATCTTTCCTGTTTTAAGCATTGGCTTGGGATTGATCATGGTCATTGTCGAAGCCATTTATTTAAAAACGAAAAATCCCCTTTATTTGCGCATGGCGCAATTTTGGACAAAGATATTTGCTTTAACCTTCGCTATCGGCGTGGCAACAGGCATTGTGATGGAGTTTGAATTTGGAACAAATTGGGCGACCTATTCGCGCTATGTAGGCGATGTCTTTGGAAGCGCTTTGGCCTCGGAAGGGATCTTTGCATTCTTTTTGGAATCGGGATTTTTAGCAGTTGTGATTTTCGGATGGAATCGAGTCAGCCCCAAAATGCATTTCTTTTCAACTTTAATGGTCTGTTTAGGAGCGCATTTTAGCGCGGTTTGGATTGTCGTTGCCAATTCCTGGATGCAAACTCCGGCAGGATATCATATTGTTGGCGAAGGATTGAATGCACGCGCAGAGATCATCGGCTTTTGGGAAATGGTTTTTAATCCCTCTTCCGTTGTTCGCCTGGGCCATGTCATTTTAGGCTGTTGGCTGGCAGGCGCTTTTCTGGTCATCAGTATTTCTGCCTATTATTTACTCAAGAAAAGGCATATGGAGTTTGCCAGAAAGTCAATTAATATTGGCCTTTGGGTTGCGCTTGTAGCAACTATTTTGCAAGCGATCAGCGGGGACAGCAGCGGTAAAGTAGTGGCAAAACACCAGCCTACTAAACTTGCTGCTCTTGAAGCGCTCTATAAGACGGAGGAAGGTGCTCCTTTGACAATATTTGGCGTGGTCAATTCCAAAGAAGAAAAATTGGACTACGCGCTTCGGATCCCCAAGCTATTGAGCTTTCTCTCATTTGGCGATGCCAATGCAGAGGTAAAGGGGCTTGATCAAATCCCCCGTGAAGATTGGCCTAATGTGCCTGTGCTTTTTAATGTCTATCGTTTGATGATCGGGCTATGGGCGCTGATGTTTTTCTTAGCTGTCGTTGGTCTGTATCTTTGGCGCAAAAGGTCGCTGGAGAGGCATCGATGGATGTTATGGCTGATGGCTTTTTCCGCGATCTATCCGCAGCTTGCCAATCAAGCGGGCTGGTATTGCGCGGAATCGGGACGCTACCCTTGGATTGTTTATGGACTGTTGAGAATCTCAGAGGGCCTGTCCAAATCCGTTACCGCTAATCAAATACTGGGATCGATTATTATGTTCATGGTCGTCTATACGTTTTTATTTATTTTGTTTATCTATTTATTAAACGAAAAAGTGAAACACGGTCCGGAAGAAGGGGGAGAAGACATCTCTACTCCTTATCATGGTCTTCATCATCTTGTTGAAGGAGGGAAGCGCGATGTCAATCTCTAATTTGATCGCCAATTTGGAATTCGGGTGGTTTACCGTTTTTGTCGTCCTGCTGGCCGGCTATGCCATTTTAGACGGCTTTGACCTGGGCGTCGGTATGCTCCATCTCTTTGCCAAAAGAGATGATGAGCGGCGCATCATGTTGAATTCAATCGGGCCTGTTTGGGACGGCAATGAGGTCTGGTTTGTCACTGCCGGAGGAGCGTTGTTTGCGGGTTTTCCGGATATTTATGCGACGATGCTATCGGCTTTCTATTTGCCTGTCATGGTTTTACTAAGCGGTTTGGTTTTCCGCGCCGTTGCCATTGAATTTCGCAGCAAAGAGAAAATGGCCTGGTGGCGCTGGGGATGGGATATTGCGTTTTCATTTGCCAGCTTTGTGATTACTCTCGTTCTAGGCGTGGCTATCGGCAACTTGATAAGGGGAATGAAAATAGATGAACATAAGGAATTTATCGGGACGCTTTCCGATCTTTTCCACCCTTATGCTCTCTTGGTGGGGCTATTGGCTGTTTCCTTATTCCTTATGCATGGATCTATCTACGTCTTGATGAAGACGGAAGGGGAGTTTCACGATAAGATGCGGAGCCGCACCAATCCTTGCATTATCTTTTTCATCATTTGCTATGCCGTGACAACCATGGCTACGCTGATCTATATGCCGCATATGGTGCAGGCTTTTCACGATCGCCCTGTCTTTTTCGTTATTGCAGTCATCAATTTATTGGCTGTGGCCAATATTCCTCGGGAAATCTATTTAGGCAGGGATGCGCGTGCTTTTCTGTCCTCTTGCGTCAACATGGTGTGCCTACTTGCCCTCTATGCGATCGGGACTTACCCCAACGTCATTCGCTCGTTTGACCGTCCTGATGAGCTAAGCCTGACCATTTATAATTCGGCTTCTTCGCTTAGGACATTGGAGAACTTGTTTTTGATCGCGTTGATTGGTGTGCCGCTTGTGCTGTCCTATACGATTGCTATTTATTATATTTTCCGGGGAAAGGTCAAGATCGACCCGCATAGCTATTAAAATTTAGATTGTAGAAAAGGAAAGCGAACGATGGTTCGCTTTCCAAGAAATGGAAGCAAATTATCCTAGGCATTCAGGCCGGCAGCTTGGCATCTACGCAATTGTTCTCTCTGCCCCAAATAGTAAATCACGGTAAGAGCATTCAGGGTTCCGAGAAAGACCGTTCCCGTTGTGGCAATCAGATTGAAATGGCGCAAAGCAAAGATGCTGATCGTACCGGTTATCACTCCTGTTATGGCTTTAACGCTAAGATTTCTTATAGGAGAGCCCCCAAAAAGTTTAAACGCAAGTAAGTGAAAAATGGTACTTGCCGCGTTATTAACGGCAAAAACTTTGGCGGCCAAGATTGAATCGGCATTGAATAACTTACCATAGATATAGCCTCCCGCCGCCCCAAGTAAAGCGGTTCCAGGAATAGAAATAAGAGGGGAAATAGTTGTGTTAGATGACATATCAACCTTTTTTATAAAAAATTAAATGATGTGTTTATAATAAATAGGGTTTACAAAAATTTAATTAATAGTGGAATAGTTTGCAATAAAAATAAGCTAAAATAATGAACTTAAATTTCAGAATTAAAGTTTAGTATGTAGCTGTGAATTTTAAATTATAGTGAGAAAAGGGCATCAATCAGTTAGCGGATGGAGAATCTTCTTTTTGAGAAGAGGATGATCCTTCTAATTTAGAGGCTGGCATTTCGCTTTTGAAGCGTTCACGTGTTTCTTCAATAAAGTTTTGCAGCTTTTGTTTTTGCCTTTCTACTCTATCAAAGATTTCTTGAACTTGGCTCATGGCCTGGCGCAGATTTTCTTTTTCTGAATTGACCTCTATCCGCAGGTCTTCGACAGCTTGCAAGACTTGTTTTTTAAAAACATCTTGTTGGCGTTCATTTAAGCGGGTTTGGCGGTAATCATCCATATAACCCTGAAAGGCTTGTTGATTATTAATGGCAAGGCCTGCAGCGAGGGAAAAGACGAGCAGCAAAAGAGTAATTGAGAATCCGATCCAGCGTTTGACGACCAAAAGGATGGTTACCAGGAAAATGAGAACGGCGATGATAAATGCCATCATATGATCGGATTGAAGAAATTGTAAGAAAGAATGCATAAAGAACTACTCCAATTTAAACAACGGCGCTGCTTGTGTTGTGGTCAAACTCAGGTTATTAAACTCAGGTTGCAAAATCTGTTTAGGTTTAAAAGGCGTTAGTCTCTTTTTCTGTGGGTCATTATCGATTCGAGTTGAAATAGCCTCTAATTGCCCATTTTAGGCATTCTCGATTATCCATCCAACTTTTTGTTTAATTTTTTTTAGAGATTATTAGCTGTTTTATTCAATTAGGCCAAGCGCGAGGGAAGGCAGCGTTCGTTGAGATCAATAAAATCGCAAGGCTCTACAAATCCAAGTGCTTGACGGACATGGCTCATAATAAAAAAAGATCCGCATACAACCAACGCCTGTCCATGGGCAGCCGCTTCTTCTTTCGCTTTTACAGTTCCTTCCGCGATAGAGGGATGAATAGAAAGGCGACTGTTGTCGACTTTTAATGCTTGCAACTCGGCCTTCAGTTGATTGCAAGACACGCCTCTTCCATTGGGTGCTTCGACAAGATGAAAATGGTGAGCGTGAGAGTGTAAAATGTCGAGGCAGCGGCTTAAGTCTTTATTTTTAGATAATCCGAATAAGACACGAATGGGGCGGTTTGGAAAATGCTGATGCATCGCATCAAATAAATGGATGAGTCCGTCGGGATTGTGGGCAACATCTAAAATGATGGGATGAGGGCCGGGAACGCGTTCAAAACGGCAAGGCTGCTTGGCTTCCAATCCTTTTGCAATTGATTCGGAAGAGAGGGGAAAGTGAGAAGAAAGCTGCTGTAAGGATGCTCGTGCGATCAGTCGATTTTCTTCCTCAAAAAAAGAACTTCCTTCTTTTACAGCAATGCATGGGCTTTGCAATTGCTCGGCAATGAGTTGGATTTGGGAGTGGGGGACTCTAGGGCCTATCACAACGGGAGTGGATGGTTTAATGATCCCTGCCTTTTCTTTTGCGATCGATTCGATGCTTGGGCCTAGAATGTCGGTATGGTCTAAGCTGATAGAGGTGATGACTGAAAGAAGCGGGGAGACAATGTTGGTTGCATCTAAACGTCCGCCCAGCCCGGTTTCTAAAACCGCAAAATCAACTTTTTCGCGGGCAAAGTACAGCAAAGCCAAAAAAGTTGTCAGTTCAAAAAAAGTGGCAGGAATCTGCTCGGCTTCCGCTAGATTGAATAAATACGGGAGCAACTCTTCAATAGCTTCTTCGGGAATCATCTGTTTATTGATGCGGATCCTTTCTCGGAAGCAGGAGAGGTGGGGAGACGTATACAAGCCTACCCGATAGCCTGCATGCTCAAGCCCGGCGGCGATTTTTGTGACGACAGACCCTTTCCCATTCGTTCCCGCGACATGGATCGTATGAAAAGAGCGGTCGGGATAATTTAACAGCTTTTGAAGCTTGAAACAATTTTGTAATTCCAGTTTGGCGCCTCCAAAAAGGTTGATTTGGAAAAGGCGTTGAATGAGCTGCGAATAAGTCATAGGGATGAGTGGATCTGATTATTTTTAAAGTGATTGTGTAGGATAGAAAACGTCTCTTCATTCACCCATGAGCTTCCTAAGGGAAGAGCGGGCTTGATCTCTCCATGGAAATCGGATCCTCCGGTAATCAACCATCCTTTTCTAGCCCCGATTTTGATCCAACGCTTATGTTCGGATAAGGGGAAGCGCCCGTAATATCCTTCAATTCCATCAAAATTCATATCAAGAAGGTCACGCAAGACTTTCACATTGCCGATCAAATGAGGATGGGCGATGACGGCCAAGCCTTTGGCCTGGTGGATGACTGCCAGTGTTTCCTCTATGCTGAAAGATTCTCCGCCCTCATAACAAGGCTTTCCTTCTCCAATATGGTCTTGAAAAGCTTGCTGGATGGAAGAAACGTAGCCTTTTTTTAACATGGCTAAGGCAATATGGGGGCGTCCTATGCTCGAAGCCGGATACGGCAGCGCTTGCAAGTCTTCTTCGCTTAAAGGCATCCCTCGCAAAGAGAGGCGGTTGATAATGGCTTGATTGCGTTTAGAGCGCCTTTGAGCATGTCTGGCGCAGAATTCGTCAATCTGGCCGGAATGCAAAGGAAAGCTATAGGCTAAAATATGGATGCTGGTCTGCCGGTGAACGGCGGAGAATTCAACGCCGGAGATAAGGGGGAAATGACGCTCCTGCGCCAAAGGCATTGCCTCTTTATAAGCTGCGATGGTGTCGTGGTCCGTGATGGAAAGGCCCTGCAGCTGTTTTTCAATGGCTAATTCAATTAGCTTTTGCGGAGTATATGTTCCGTCAGAGCAAGTGCTATGGCAATGCAGATCGGCGCGAAAATCATTCATAAAGGATGGAAATCTCCCTGGTCATAAGGGATGTAGCGGATTTCACTTTCTAAGGAAATGCCCATTTGTTTTTTGACTTCCTGTTGGATGGAGTCGACGAGGGATAAGACATCTTGCGAAGAAGCGTTTCCTGTATTAATGACAAAATTGGCATGGATGGAAGAGACTTGTGCTCCTCCTTCGCTTTTGCCTTTGAGCCCGCTTTTTTCGATTAAAGCGCCGGCATGCCCGCAATCGGGATTGCGGAAGACACACCCTGCCGATTTGGCTTTATAGGGCTGGGTCTTCTTGCGATAGTGAATGATCTCTAACTGCTTTTCACGGGCGGAATCGGAAGCTGTTAAACGGAATGTTGCGCCGACAATGGCTCCCGTCCTTTGTTGGAAGGAAGAAAAGCGGTAGCGAAAGGTCAAATCCGATTTTTCCAAGCAAATCAACCGGCCTTCGGGAGTCACATAATCCACACTGACCAATGTTTCGCTAGTTTCCCGTCCATTCGCCCCTGCATTCATATAAACAGCCCCGCCCACGCTTCCCGGAATTCCTGAAGCGAATTCTAATCCGGACCAACCCTGGCGGGCTGTCTGAGAGCCTAATAAAGAAAAGCTATACCCTGCCCCTACATGCCAGCAGTCTTCCTCAGGCTTTTCTAAAAAATTAATGCGATTGGCAATCACCATGCCATTAAAGCCCCGGTCATCGAATAAGGTATTCGATCCTTTACCTAAAATAAAATAACGTATCTGATGGGCATGGCAATAAGCGAGGAGATCTTGCATTGCAGGAATGCCGTCCACTTCAATAAAATATTTGGCAGGCCCGCCTATACCAAAAGTTGTCAGATCCTTTAAAAGACGGCCTTGCTCTAATTGATCAAGGGTTATCAGAGGGGATGTCTTCATCCGGCTTTAATTGGTAAAGATTTTCTTTGGACAAATCAGCAATGGCTTGTTCGCTTTGAACAAGGGTTTGGCTTTGCCTTTCCAAATGGCAGGCATCGACAGGAGCGCCTAAGCTCGCTTGATAAAGATTGTCTAAGAGAGCATTGACAAAGGAGGCAGATTCTGGCGTACTAAACTTGCGTGATAAGCGGATGGCCTCTGCAATGGCGACTTTGGGTGGAATTCCAGAATCAAAAAAGAGTTCAAATACACCTAAACGTAGAATGTTTTTTGTGACAATTTGAATGCGGTCAAAGTCATAAGAAGTGGAAACAGAAGAAATCAATCGATCTATTTCGGATAGTTTTTCAATGATCTGATTGACTTTTTCTTGAGCTAGACGAACGTTTTTCTTTGAAACGGAGAGCTCTGCCATGATTAATTCAATCATTACATCCTCATGCGGATGGCCAATATCTTGGCTATAGAGAAGTTGAAAAACGATCTCGCGAAATTTTTGTTGTGATAATGCCATGATGTTTAGAAATAAAAGAGTTAATGTTAGACGGCTATCATAGCATAAAAGAGGGTTTCAGACTAGCGATCTTTCTCCTAAAAGGGTTTCTTAAAACTCATAGTAGCCTATATTTGGTTTCCTTTCCCTTTGAGAAAAACAAACTCAGGTTGCTAATAAATTATTGAATAAGCTCTAGCTAGCGGGTACATAAGCGACAAGCCTTTTGCTAGTTAGAGATGGAAATTTCGTACTTTTGTTCTAAGTCTTTATGCTGAATATAGATTCGTCTTAGGCGGGATTGCTCATCAAATTGAAGCATAAACTCCATCCATCCGCCATTAAAATGGTAAGAAAAAAGAGAGTTTTGCTTAAAACGCTCTTTGCGTAAAGCTGCCTGAAAAATGCTCTCCGCTTCTTCTCTTGGCATAAAACGCATCAACTTTGTCGGTCTCAAACAAGGGTTGGTCAGGCATTTAATAAATT
Organism: Candidatus Protochlamydia phocaeensis; assembly: GCF_001545115.1. Lineage (NCBI taxonomy): Bacteria > Pseudomonadati > Chlamydiota > Chlamydiia > Parachlamydiales > Parachlamydiaceae > Candidatus Protochlamydia > Candidatus Protochlamydia phocaeensis. Next base: position 312,228 of record NZ_FCNU01000011.1, on the reverse strand, counting down.
CTTTAAAAGATAAGGCGTTTGAAATATTCAGGCCTAAATCTGCTGCGACATCTTCTGGCATGGAAACCGGATAGCGCAGGCGAATAAAAAAATGCTTTAAAGGTTGAGTTAATAATTTCATAAGTCTTCAAAATTAAAGATTAAAATAAGTCTATTGATGCTTCTAAAGAAGCTTTTTTGCGAGGCAGAGCTAAGTCGAATATGCCTGTCTTTAACATCATTTTAACCGCTGCTATTTGAAGCTGGTTCAGAGGTTGATAGTCCTAAATGATTCCAAATATGACTCTATTGGAGTCCAAAAAATAATCTTAAGGACGCGTATCACACTAGATAAAACTCAAGTGGTCAATACCTTCAGGGCTGAGTCTAAAGCCAAATTCAATAGTCTGAAGTACTGATTATGCTATTAATCTTAACAACATCTTTAAGTTGGATGCAACAGAAATTTGAAAATAAAATTATTTGTTGGCCTATTCGGTTTATAATGAGTTTTTTGAATAAAGCGGCGGTGATAAAATTTTTGATGGATGGTTTTTGAATGGTTAAATAGTGCTCTAGGAGTGTTTTTAGATAAATATTTACTTCTGCTTAAGGGGGGTGTCCGCGCTCCCAAATAAGTACGGTTTGCCGTTCAATTTGTTAGACGTGCAGAATGTTTAATATAACGGAAACTTTACATGCGTATGACTAAATTCAGCATGCAAATCATCCTGTTTTTCAGATCATGGGCGAAGAGGCTTTTTAAAATTTAGGCAGCCAAAGAGCGAAAAGGATTGATCTTGAAAATCCGGCGAGAGGACTTTTCGTTTGCCTTCTCAACCAAAAAAACTTGTTGAATCCCCAATCTATTTTTGTTATACCTCACCCCTTTTATCAATTGAGCCAACCAAAAATATGCTAGCTATTTTTTTAGATATTGAAGCGACAGGCTTGGATTCCTTTCATCACCGGGTATTGGAAATTGCTTTTAAGGTTGTGGATGTTCATTCTGGAGAAGAAAAACTCACCTATCAAAGCATCGTCAAGCAGCCTTTAGAAGTATGGGAAAGGAGAGATCCCGTCAGCATTCAAATCAATGGTTTTACCTGGGAAAAAGTGCTTCTTGGACAAGAAGAAAAGGCCGTGGGCAAGGAAATCGTCCAAATTTTTACGGACCTAAAGATTGAAAGGGGAAAGGCAGTTTACATTTGTCAAAATCCGGCTTTCGATAGAGGCTTTTTTTCTCAAATTGTGGACGTCTATACGCAAGAGCAGCATCATTGGCCCTACCATTGGCTCGATTTTGCCTCGATGTATTGGGCGTTGCAAGTCAAGCAGTTCTCGCAAATTCATGAATCTTTTCCTTCCGAAATTAATTTATCCAAAAATGCAATTGCTCAGCATTATCAGCTACCTATTGAAACAAGCCCTCATAGTGCTCTTAATGGTGTGAATCACTTGATTCTATGCTATCGGACAGTGGTGGGATTTGGATTGGCCACAGCAAATAAATAATCCGAGTAAAAGCCTTAGCGGTTTTAAACCACCCTTTAACTATTTTTTGATCAAGCCGCTAGCGCTTTTTGCAACAATAGCAAGCTTGGTGAAAGGCGTCGGTTGAGCCAACGGTGATGACAGATGCTCCATTCCATTGGAGATAGGCTGGAGGCGTAAGTCAAAATAGCCTCTTCTTCTATTGCGCCTTCCCGATGGCCTGGATAACAGGTGATGCTAATCGCTCCGCCCGGCCTCAATAAATGCTGGGCATGCGTAAGGCTTTGCAAGGTAGTCGAGGTCTGTGTTGTCAATTCTTTATTGCTGCCTGGCAGATAACCGAGATTATAAACGATCAGCTTGACGCTTTCAGCTGAAAGATTAAAAGGAAAATGAGAATGGCAGCCTACTTCTAAGCGCAGCCGCTTTAACTGCTCCGGACTCAATGTGTGGCTCAGGTACTCCTTTGCTTGCTCGATAGCTGCCGATTGGCAATCAATAGCGAAAACATTTCCCCCATCGGAAGATAAGGCTAGCTGGCATAACTTTAAAGTGTCACGTCCTTTTCCACAGGTAGCATCAATCGCAGAGTCTCCTGGCCTAAGCAACTGATCCCAATAGTGATGGGCAAGATCTAAATGAGATTGAAATAAAGAATAATGGGAACGCATAACGGTTAGAATAAAATGAAGCTTGATTTAATTTCGAGATAAGAATTTATTTTAATTTTTATGTGTTTATCATTTAGTAAGAGATTGTTGTCGAATTGCTAAGAGTCTGTCCACGCGCTCAACTATGGGTTTTAATACATCCTCTAAGAAAAGGAGGAGGGGGCTGATGCCCGCATGGGCCGATTGACCTATTCCACTTTAATGCTTGTCATTGCCAAGAATAGAAGGCTTTGAGTGTTGGCTAATGGGATTAGAATCGAGTGATGGGTAGGCGGCTGTAAAAGAAGGCTTCTTCATAGGTGTTTATTCTCTATTGTCTGCAAAAGGATTTATCAATCCGCTCTAACTTTCCAGGCAAATGAAGAAAATTAGGTTAAGGAGGAATTTGTGAAGGTCAAAGATGTCATAGTGGTAGGGGCGGGAATTGCGGGATGCGCGGTTGCTTTGGCTTTAGCTAAGCGAGGGGTTCCTGTTACGCTTATGACATCCAGTTTTGATCAACGGTCTTATCATGCTCCTTTTATTCAGCATGAGTTATTGGAAGAAAGAGTGCGGAAATTGCAAGAAGGGGGGCAAGATCAAATGGGTTGTGCACATGCTAGCGCTCAGCTAGCCATGCTGGCCCGCCGCAGTATAGATGAATTATTGGAATCCCATTACTTAGTGGATCGCAATGGCAGTATTGACATTCACCGATGTCTGCAAGAGCAGCTTAGGCAATTTACCAATGTCGAATGGATTGCTAATCATAGTTTAATAGAACTGCTGACTTTGCACAAGCATTCAAAGAAAATCGGCGATATTTATAAGCGTCCGACTTGTTTAGGAGTGGCCATCTATCATCATGAAGTTCAAAAAGTCGAAAGAATCCTTGCGAAAGAAGTCATTTTGGCGACAGGTGGAGCGTCCTCTCTTTTTCCCTATTCGACCCATCCCAGCATGGTAAGAGGCGAAGGGATGGCGATCGCTTCGCAAGCGGGAGCGCGCTTGCTGAATATGGAACAGATTCAATTTCATCCGATCGGCCTTTTTGAAAAAGACAAACCGTGTTTCCCTTTGCCTCTTGAGTTATTGGAAGAAGGGGGAAAGCTGCATGCGGTCCACACTCTCCCGCCCGAAGATATTCAATTGCATCGCGAGCTGTCCTATCAAATTTACGAAATTTTATTGAAAAATGGCGTTGAACATCTCTGGCTTGATTTAACAATGCTAGATGCTGCCAAGTTAAAGGAAAAATTTCCGTCTATTGACGCGTATTGTTTAAGCCGCGGCTTTAATATTGCAAAAGATCCTCTGCCTGTTGTGCCGGTTGCCCGCTATACGGGAGGGGGGATCGCAACCGAGCGAACTGGGCAAAGCAGTCTGCAGCGCTTGCGTGCTTTAGGAGAAGTGGCTTGTACTGGCCTTTTCTATCCCTTCCGCGATGAGTCAATCAACGTGTTGGAAAGCTTGACCTGGGCGCTTACTTGCGCAGAAGATATTGCCAAGCATCTCTCTAAATTCATCTACTATTTTCCGGAAATTAAAGAGACAGCTTATGCGATAGAAGGCGGGGCTGGAATTATTGAAGAAGATTGGCGTCTTTTGCGGCAAATTATGTGGCATTATGTGGGCATTAAACGCGATAAACAGCGCCTTAAACGAGGATGTGCTATGCTTGAGCAGCTATTGGCTGCCAATGCAGCTAGCGAACAGCCCTTTTCCATCGATCAAATTCATTTATCGAACGCAATTCAATCCGCTTTACTGATTGCGCGTGCTGCGCGCCAAGCGCAGGCAGAAGTCAGCGCAGACGTTCTGTTAAATGATCCTCATTTCTATCAAATCAGTACGCATTAAAAATGATTTAACTTTTGCGTATTTGCTAGAGCGTTCCCTAAACCTGGGTTAATAGCCTATATTTGAGATGCTTTTCTTCCTATGGAAAAGAACTCGAATCTCGGTCATAAGCGGTTTTAATAGGGCCTCTGACGGGCTGTAAAGGGGGCTCTGTTTTACTCGGTTCGAAGCTCGCGATAAAATGCACATCATGCGGATAGCCCAGTAAACGGCTGAAAAGATCGCTAAAATCATGTTTAACGCGCTCTAAGAAAAGCGGCTGCTCGGATTCGGGGATAAAAGGCAGCTCTGCTGTCACTTGTAAGAAGTGCTTGCGTATACTAATGGTGAATGGGACTTGCTGATGAGGAAAGTGCTCTTTCCAATAAAGTTTTAAGTATTGATCGATTAAAGACTCGTCAATTGCTATAGAGCGGCTTCCTATGCGAATATCTGCATAGCGCCGCTTGGTGTTTAAAAGCGTATAAATGACAATCGAAAGCCCAATTAAGGCAAAGCCTAGCCCAAATAGAGAGAGCATCACTGTATTTTCTGAAATAAATAAAATGACTGCTTTTTGTAAAAAGCGGGACCAAGGCAGGGCGATGCCAAACGCCCCAATAATGAAAAAAAAAGTACCCAAGATAAAGTTGATAGACAAATAGAGAAAACGAGCGAATTTAAAACTCATCCGAGTACTCCTCTCCTAGATTGGATCCCATAAGGGGAGGAGGGCCTTGAGTGGGATTCTGTTGAAGCTTGTCAGCTTGCTCTGGGGAAATCACATTCTTAAATACAACATGCACAGAAGAGACATGCAGTCCTGTCAGCTTAGTGATTTCCTCTGCAATTTTTGTCTGAATTTCTTCCGCTTTATCGGGAATGGTAATTCCATAATGAATATTCACTTCTACCTTGATATTGACGGACTGATTTTTATCGTCTTGCTCGGCGTAAATCCCCTTGACTCCCTCAGCGCTTCGCCCTAAAAGATGATCGATAAAATTACCTTCAACTAGGCTGATTCCTTCGATTTGAGATAGGCACTGTAAAACAATGGATTGAAAGACTTTATTTTCAATATCGCGAATAAAAACAGTTTCGGGAATTTCAAACTCTTTCGTATCGACTTTTTTTTTATCAACTTTTAATTTAGGATCTGCCATAACCAATTCTCCTCGTGCAGAGTTGACAGCTGTTTGTAGATACATTACCATGAATGTTTTAATCTGACTAGTTCTTTATCACTTGAATTGGCTGATTGGGCTGGTCATAGGCTACCTCTTAACCTTTAACGAAAAGGAACCCGCATGCCTCCTGAAGCTAATCACACTCATATGCTTTTCAGTTTTATTATTCTATTTATCATCGCCAGCTTGACTGCTTATTATGCGGACCGAAAAGGAAGAAGCTTCACAGTTTGGTTTATTTTAGGCGTCCTATTAGGAATTTTTGCTCCTCTCATCCTCTTCTTCCTCCCTTCTATTTCAGAAACGGATAAAGACACTGGAGAGCCTACTATGACTATTTTGCATCCCTCTGCCGATTTGCAGAATTTGCCAAAAACTCCCCCTCCTCCTTTCGAACAAAGCGAAGTCGCGGAAAAACTTTGGTATTATTTGGATAAAGATCATCAGCAAATGGGGCCTGTCAGCCTAATTGCCTTGCGGGACTTGTGGAATACAGGCTTGCTGGAATTAAATAGCTATGTTTGGAGCGAAGGAATGGGACAATGGCAGAAAGTAGATGATTTGCCAGCATTAAAGACTGCTTTAAATAAAGAATAATTGTTTAGACAAGAATAGACATGAGAAAGGGGAGGAAATAGCCTAGCCCTTTCTTTATGGGCAACGCGTGACTTGTGGGAATGTAAATAGATATTTTTAATCAATAAAAATAAAAAAGGATGATACAAAAAGCATCATCCAATAATGATCGATAATCGCCGAGATAAAACGCGAGGATTACCAGCTAGATTTTGTTACACCAGGAATCATACCCATGGAAGCAAGCTCTCTGAAAGTTAAACGGGAGAGTTTGAACTTGCGTAAAAATCCACGAGGACGGCCTGTAAGCTGGCAACGATTTCTTAAGCGGGTAGGAGAAGAATCTCTAGGCATTTTATTGAGGGCAATACGAGCTTGCTCTCTTTCTTCTTCGGAGAGATTCATGTTATAAACTTTATTGCGCAGCTCTTGTCTTTTTTCCCACTTGATTTGAACAAGTTTTTCGCGGCGCTTTTGCTTTTCAATAGATGACTTCTTCGCCATGTTTTTTTCCTTATTTTTTACGAGCTGGACCTTTCTGGCGCTGCTTGCGGTTAGGATCTTTTTTATTGATCACATACAGACGTCCACGGCGGCGAACAAGAATATCGCCTTTAGAAGGATCAGCTTTGATCGATGCTTTAACTTTCATGAGATTTCCTAATAGTGTTAATCAGTAAATGTTATAAAGTAAGCATTAGTTATAATGCAAGACGCAATTTTCTTCAATCTTTTTCTCCAATAATTTGATGGCCTATAACAGAGGTCAATGGGAAGAGAAGGAAGAGGCGTGAAGGGCGAAGCGATCTGAATCCCTAACATCTGCTTTGATTGTTTTATATAATGAGGACTTCAGGAATTGCCTGTCCTAAAACCGCTAATGCCTAGATTCAAGTGCTTTTCCTATAAACTGTTTTCCAGGGAAAAATCTTGAATCTAGGCATTAGCAATTTTAAGACATCCTCATAAAGTCTGTCAATGCGTGCATTTAAAAGATTTCCTGCTTGCAATTTTTAAGTAAACCGATTATTCTTTTAGCCAAAACTAACTAGTTGCTTTTGAATAGCCATTTCAAATGGCTGAAGTTAAAACGATAAATTTAAGGAATTAGCCGTGAAGCGTACCTATCAACCAAGTAAGCGTCGCCGTGCTTCTGAGCATGGATTTTTGAAAAGAATGAGCACAGCAAATGGGCGCAAAATTATCAACAGACGTCGTAGACACGGGCGCAAGCAATTAACACGCGTGTAACCCATCCATTCCCTAAGTCCGTGCGTTTGCGTACTCGTCGCGAGTACCAACGCATGGCCCATGGGATCAAACGTTATATTGGCCAATGGATTATTGTTGACATCCGTCCCAATAGGAAAACTTATTCCCAATTAGGAATAACGGTTACTCGTCGTTTTGGCAAAGCCCATGCCCGTAATCGATTCAAGAGACTGGTGCGGGAGGCTTTTCGCCTTAGTCATCAGCAGTATTTCCATCCTTATGCTTTAGTTGTGAAGCCGCGCACGCTTGCGCATCAAGCTGGCATGTCCGATATTCACTCCGAGTTGCGGCATTTTGTCCAGCAAGCCGATTCACATTTCATGCAGGCGAGTGGTTAGTATTCCCCGCTTGCCAATAAAAGTTCATTCTGACACCCTTCTTTCCTTTTCGGCTATCTAATCAACCTTTGCAAGCTATTTTGATATGGAAAAAGAACTCTCTTCGTTAAATCCCGAGCAAAAACATGCAGTCAAACTTGTTGATGGGCGCGTCTTAATTTTGGCGGGCGCCGGGAGCGGTAAGACGCGTGTGCTAACCTTGCGAATGGCTTACTTGATGAATTGTTTGGGTGTTTCTCCGAAATCCATCTTGGGGCTGACCTTTACGAATAAGGCTGCGGCAGAGATGCGCCATCGGTTGGCGACTTTTGTCGATGGGCAGGCGGCAAAGCAAGTGACCTTATGTACTTTTCATAGTTTTTGTATGCAAGTTCTGCGGCAAGATATCAGCCGCTTAGGATATACGTCCAAATTTAGCTTATATGACGAGCAGGACGTCCAGCGCTTGGTCAATATGATTGTGCGCGATATTCTGCAGCATGAAGGGGAGCTGCCATCCCTTGCCTCAACTCTTGCCGCTATTAGGCAAGCGAGAAATAAAGGATTGAAGGCTGAAGAGATAAACGGAACGGAATCGGCCTGGCATGATTCTTTTGCCCAAGAAGTCTACAGACGCCTACAAGCAAGCATGCGCGCCTACAATGCAGTCGATTTCGACCATTTGCTCGGTTTGACAGTCGATTTATTCGAACGCTTTCCCGATGTACTTGAGCGTTATCAAGAGCGTTTCCGTTTCATCATGATAGATGAATATCAGGACACCAATCCTATTCAATATCGCTTGGCCTCTCTATTGGCCTCCAAGTATCATAATTTATGTGTGGTAGGAGATGATGATCAGTCAATTTATGGTTGGCGGGGAGCGGATGTTAAAAATATTTTGGCCTTTGACAAGGCAACCGTTATTAAATTGGAGCAGAATTATCGCTCGACAAATGTAATCCTTAGGGCGGCTAATGCAGTTATTGGCAACAATCAGCAGCGCCATCAAAAGGTTTTATGGAGTCAGAAGGGAGAGGGCGAGCCAATTGAGGTATTTCATGCCCCCACCGAGCTGGACGAGGCGCAAGCAGTGATCAAAAGAATTGTTAAGGCTAAAGAAACCTTGGGCTTGTGCTGGCGCGATATTGCTATTCTTTACCGTTCCAATGCCCTTTCCCGTCAATTTGAGCTCGCTTTGATGAAGCATGCTTGGAAGATGGGGGATCGCTGGGTGCAAGGCATCCCTTACGAGGTCTTTGGAGGAGTGGAATTTTATGAAAGAAAGGAGGTCAAAGATCTGTGTGCTTATTTAAGGGTCATTGTCAATCCGCTCGATCAGGAGGCTCTTCTGCGCATTATCAACCAGCCAAGAAGAGGAATCGGCGAAGAGAGTTTGGATGCCTTAACCGCTTATAACCGCCAAGTCCAACAGCCTTTATGGGAGGTGCTAAGGGCCGTGGCGGAGCGCAGTCCTCAGGTGTCTTCTCTCGTTACCAATAGTAAAGCTTTAAAGGGAATTGAAGACTTCTTGAAAATAATAGAAGCGGCTAAGCAGCGTTTTGAACAAGAGCCTCTTGCCGATACGTTAAAGTGGTTGATTCAGGAGACGGATTATCAGCGCGCGATTAAGGAAGAGGTGAAAAGTCAGCAGATGCGGGACTTTAAGTGGGAAAACGTCCAGGAATTTGTTTCTGCTTTGGCTGAATTTGAAGAGCAGGCAAACGCACATCCTGAGCAGGAAAGATCTTTAGTGGCGTTTCTGGCCAATATGACTTTGGACAATCAAATGGCGCAAGCCAATAAAAGCCGGCAGCAAGACGATCGCTTGAACTTGTTGACTTTTCATAGTGCTAAAGGATTGGAGTTTCCCGTCTGCTTTTTAGTTGGGATGGAAGATCACATTATCCCTCACGAGAAAAGCTTGAAAGAGACAGGAATTGAAGAGGAGAGACGTTTAATGTATGTGGCCATTACACGGGCTAAGCAGCATTTGACCATCAGTATGGCCCAACAACGCAAGCGCATGGGAAAGGACATGGCAAGCCGTCCGTCCCGCTTTTTATTTGAAATTCCAAAAGAGCTGCTCCGCATCACAGATTGGCGGGTTGCGTAGAGACTGTCCTAAAGCCGGCAATGAGATAGGGATGAGGGCGGTTAATACGGTTTATGCTATCGAAGTGAATTCACCTGCGAATTTTCGAATTCACTTCGATATTTCCTAAATGTATTCTATCGGGCATTTCAATTAACGATAGTAGCCGCCGCTAGAAGAATTGAGGCTTTGCATCAATTGTCTTGCGTAAACGTCGGGTCCTCCAGCTTGATAGTTGACAGTAGAAAGGCGCTGTCCGCCGGCATTGATGATGACGAGTGTTGGGAATGCTTCTATCTTATAGCGCTCAACCAGGTGATAGTAAGGAGAGGACATCACCGCTTCTTCTGCATAATCGGGGAATTCGGCTTTTAAGAATATGAAGCGATTGCCGACAGCCTGGGCGAACTCAGGCCTGGTCAAGACTTCACGCTCAAGCTTCATGCAAGCAGGGCACCAAGTCGTTCCTGTAAATAAGATCACAATAGGCTTTGATGTAGCTTGTGATTGAGAAACGGCGTCTTGATAGTTTTTTAGCCAATTAATTTGACTATTTCCGTAAACGTTAGAGTTTGCAGGTTGAGCATACCCCGGCTGAGCGTACCCTTGTTGCCCATAGCCCGGCTGGGCATAAGGCTGAGCTAACAGGGAGGTCGCTATTAATAAAAAAGAACTGCCCAATAAGGAAGCGGCTATTTTTTTCATAAATCATTCCTTTCTTGAATTTATGCTTGCTGAACATTAAACTATTGTAACTGAGTTTAAAGTCTTTCATTTATTAAAGTAAGGTAATAACTGCAAAAAATGCAATCTTTTCCTCCCACAGTCGTGATCCGCCATCGACTTGAAAATTTGAAAAAATGCAGCTTGAGAGGCTTGGAATCGCGACCGGACTTTCTTTTTTTGACTTATCCCTATCAAAGCCTGCCGGATTTAACAGGCTATATTTTATTGGCTGTCGATGCGCCTCCGCTCTCGGCTGAGGAGAATAGGCATGGCCTGCTCGTTTTAGATGCAACTTGGCGCTATGCAGAAAAAATGCTGAAGCCCTTTAGCAATTACCCCGGTCTTTTATACCGCAGTTTGCCTTCCTCGTATCGGACCGCTTATCCTCGCAGACAGCTGGATTGCCCGGATCCTGAGCGCGGACTTGCGTCTGTCGAGGCTATTTATTTGAGCTATCTTTTATTAGGCAGAAATGTTGAAGGTTTATTAGATAATTATTATTGGAAAGAACAATTCCTTAAAATAAACCAACTCAATAATTGACTTTTAAGAGAGAAGATTCTAAAATTGTATAAAAATATTTAAAATTTATCAATTAAACCAAACATTGGAAAAAACCCTATAATGTTAACCGCTTTAAGTGCCCAGCTTGAGTATCTTGAAAATTTTTTATGGACCTTTTTGGGAGTTCCAATTGTGATTTTATTGGGGCTTTATTTGTCTATCAAATCAGGTTTTTTTCAAATCCGCCACCTTCCGACAGTTTTTAAAACTTTTTTTGGATTTCTACGAGTGCGCAATACAGACGGGGAACAGGGCGTTCATCCTTTGAAGGCTTTTTTTGCTGCTGTGGGCGGATGTGTAGGAATCGGAAACATTGTCGGTATTTGCACAGCTGTGCAATTAGGCGGGCCCGGCGCTCTTTTTTGGATTTGGATGACCGCCTTAGCCGGTATGATTTTAAAGTATTCTGAGGTTTATCTGGGGCTTCGCTATAGGGTAGCAAATGGAAACGGGGGGTATAATGGCGGTCCCATGTATTTCTTGCAGCATGTTTTTAAGCAGGGATGGGTTCCCAAGTTAGTATGCCTTTTACTTTGCATTTATGGAGTAGAGGTTTATCAATTTAGCGTCATTTCAACGAGTATCACTAGCAATTTGGGGATTAATTCTTATCTTGTCATCGGAAGTTTGCTTGTCTTGGTTATTTTCGCCGGAAGTGGCGGTGTTCGTCGTGTCGGAAGTATTTCAAGTGCGAGCTTGCCTATTTTTGTTTTCGTTTATGTTGGGATGGGAATGTGGGTATTGTTAAATAATCTTTCCGCTCTTCCCTCTGTTGTTCACCTTATTTTTACATCGGCCTTTACGGGACATGCCGCAGTTGGGGGCTTTGTCGGGGCAGGCTTAATGAGTACAATTTCTCATGGCATTCGCCGAGGATGCTATACAGGCGATGTGGGAGTGGGATATGCATCGGTTATTCATAGCGAAACGAGCGTACAGGTTCCGGAGAAACAAGCTGCTTTGGCAATTTTTGATATTTTTCTAGATACATTTATTGTCTGTACAACAAGTTTATTCCTCATTTTGACGACAGGAATTTGGCAGGAGCCGATTGAAGCGGGTTTATTAGTGCAAGGAGCATTGGGCGATTATTTTCCTTATATGCATATCTTCATGCCTGTTTTCTTGTTTATGCTTGGATACAACACAATTAATGCGTATTTCTGTGTTGGTTTAAAATGTGCGGAGCATCTTTCTCCTCGTTTTGGCCGGACCCTTTATTATGTTTATGCCATTTTGGCCTTATTGATCTTCTCTTTTATGGGAACAGGCCAAGCGCAAACCGTTATGGCCATTGCGGGGGTTTCTCTTCTCATTATCAATGGATGCGGAATTTTTATGTTAAGACATGAAATTTCGTTTAATTTGTCTTCTGAAGAAAGCCAAGTCAAGCAAGACCCTCTTCTATCTAACGTCTCCTTAGAGCCTGTTAAATAACTTATAATCGCTTGCCTTTGAGATGATTTTCTCTCCGGGAGCCGACGCCGTGATAGCGGGCAATATTCACGCAATATTGCCTGCTATAT